>MNDT01000032.1 GCA_001915065.1 archaeon 13_2_20CM_2_53_6
TCTGTGCCTGTCAAGAGTTGTTCATGGAGACACCAGCCTTAGCACTTGGTCAGCTAACTATGAGAATGCTGAGCGAGGAGTTTTAGGACCGATGGCCGAAGGCGAGGGCGGGAGTAGTTCTCGAGGAGACTCTCCGGTCGAGGCGACCATCGAACCGTTCTTGGATATGCGGGATCCTACGTTCAGGCGTATTCTCCGAGCGGCGACGAGCAAGTTCAACCAGATGATATGCCCTCTGATGGCCTCTGTCTGTGTCCGGGACCTCTGCATGTTCTGGAACGACCACTCAAAGTCCTGCTATATCGTGGATACTCTGAAGGCGAACCTCTACCATACGATCTGTCCCAAGTGTGGATCGACGAGTGTCACGGTCTCGGCTCATGAGGGGCGGTCAGGGAAGAGCAAGACGTTCAGGTGCGACAATTGTGCTAACGAGTGGAGTAGCGTACACTGAACGCCATAGCTATCCAATCAGGGGCTGAGGCGCGATTTCTCGCTCCTCTTCCTCTTCGAGGCGCGTCTTGATCCGTTTGAGCCGGAAGAAGTCCTCTCTAGCTCTCTCCTGGAGACTCATCTCGATGTAACGGATCGTGTTCAGTATCCGTGGAATGACGATGTATTCAAGACTGTTGACCCGCCTCTTCGTGGCGGCGATAGCCTCGGCCAATCTACGAATCGCCGCCTCGGCGGCTGAGAGCTCGACCACGTTCTTCACAGCCTCCGTCATCAACGCAACAGCCTCGTCCAGCTTCGCCGAGGTCCCTATCATCGAGTAGGGATAGCCTTCAAGGGGTCTCACCTTGACCTCTACGTCGGGTATGGAGACTCCGATCACGTTCCTCGTCGTTGCGTCCACATCAAACCTGTCTTGGGCGGTTAGAGACGTCTCTTCAAGCCGTGTCGCTCCCATCAGCATCTGAGCCTCAGCAAACCGGAGGTAGGTCCGGCTGAGAAGGTCCTGCGTCTTCGCCCTCAGAGCCGTAATTTCTCGGGCGAACTGGAAGAACTCGATCATCAATGCGTCCAGCTTCTCCCTGAGAAGGTCCTGTCCCCGCTGGGCGATGTTTCGTCTCTTCCGGAGGGCTATGAGCTCCATCCGGGTCGGACGAGCACCCGGTATTATGTCCGGCATTTCTCTAGTTGTTCTTCCCGCGGTACTTTGGATGCCATTTCTTGATCGTGGCCGGGTCTATCCTCTTGAGCTCATTGTCTGGGAGGACGCTGAGAAGGTTCCAGCCGAGGTCGAGGGTGGTGTCGATATCCCGGTTCTCGTAGACTCCTTGGTTGATGAACCTCCGCTCGAACTCGTCCGCGAACTGGAGGTAGAGCTTGTCCCGGGCCGAGAGCGCTTCCTCCCCAACGACGGCGACGAGGTCTCGGAAGCTTCGTCCCTCGGCGAAGGCATAGTAGAGCTGATCACTCACCTCACGGTGATCCTCTCTTGTCTTGCCCTTGCCGATTCCCTCCTTCATCAGTCGGGAGAGGCTGGGCGCGGGGTCGATGGGGGGATAGATTCCCTTCCGGTGGAGTGATCGGTCGACCATGAGCTGTCCCTCGGTGATATAGCCGGTCAAGTCTGGGACGGGGTGGGTCTTGTCGTCTCCCGGCATTGTCAGGATGGGCATCTGGGTGATTGTGCCCTTACTGCCTTTGAGTCTACCTGCCCGCTCGTAGATTGTGGCGAGGTCTGTGTACATGTATCCGGGGTAGCCTCTCCTCCCCGGGACCTCTTCTCGGGCTGCGGATATTTCACGGAGCGATTCTGCATAGTTTGTCATGTCGGTGAGAATGACAAGGACGTGGTTTCCCTGTTTGATTGCAAAGTACTCCGCGGCCGTCAGCGCGAGTCTCGGAGTCAGAATACGCTCGATCGCAGGGTCATCAGCGAGGTTTACGAACATGGTCACGTGGTCGAACGCGCCCTGTTCCTCAAAGTCGTCCCGGAAGAAGCGCAGTTCGTCTGCGGTTATGCCCATGGCTGCGAAGATCGTCGTGAATGGTTCATCTGATCCAACGACCTTGGCTTGTCGGGCGATCTGTGCCGCGACGGCGTTGTGGGGGAGACCTGAGGCTGAGAATAGTGGTAGCTTCTGGCCTCGGACTAGTGTGTTCATCCCGTCGATGGTTGAGATGCCTGTCTGGATGAATTCTCGAGGATACTCCCTTGCGAAGGGGTTGATCGGGTTGCCGTTTACATCCAAATAATCGTCTGGGATTATTCTCGGACCTCCATCTATGGGGCGGCCGCTGCCGTCGAAGATTCTTCCAAGCATGTCTGTCGAGACCGGGAGTTTGACTGTCTCGCCGGTGAATCGTATCCGGGTCTTTGCAACATCTAGCCCGGTGGTTCCTTCGAAGACTTGGACGACGGCGACTCCTCCGCCTATCTCTAGGACCTGGCCGCGTCTCTCTTCGCCGCTGGGCGTCCTGATACGGGCGAGCTCTCCGTAGCCGACTCCGCGGACCGATTCTACAAACAGTAGGGGTCCCGATATCTCTCTGATAGTCGTGTATTCCAGTCCTGCAAGCGCCATGGCTATCTCGCTCCAATATTTTTGAACTGCTGGTTGATCTCTTGTTCGATGTTTTGTGTGAAGCTGGCGAACTTGTCGGCGGGTATTAGCCGCATCCTGTCTATCTCAGTCTTGACGGGCAGTTCTAGGACCTTCTGCAAGGGTATGTTCGCGTCGACTGCTTTCTGCATGATCTTGTGATAGTCGAGTATGAGCTTGATCATAAGGTGGATCTTCTCCTTGTCACAATACGTGTCGGCGGGGTTGTACGCGTGTTGCATGAGAAAGTCCTCCTTGATCATCCGTGCAATCTCTAGCGTGACGCGCTGGCTCTCTGAGAGAGCGTCGGGTCCGACGAGCATCACGATTTCTCGAAGCTCATCGTCCCGCTGGAGAATATTCATGGCCTCTTTCCGCATCATAGTCCAGTCGGGTCCGATCTCCTTCCGGTACCACTCGTCGAGAGTGTCCGTGTAGAGCGAGTAGCTGGTGAGCCAGTTGATGGCCGGGAAGTGGCGTCTGGAGGCGAGGTCCGTGTCGAGGGACCAGAAGACCTTCGCGATTCTCAGAGTGTTCTGCGTCACCGGCTCTGAAAAGTCTCCACCGGGCGGTGAGACTGCCCCGACGATCGAGATGGAGCCGACACGGGTCTCGGACCCGGCAACCTCGACCCTTCCCGATCTTTCGTAGAACTCTGCGAGCTTTGACGCGAGGTAGGCCGGGTATCCTTCTTCTCCGGGCATCTCTTCCAGTCGTCCGGATATCTCTCGCATGGCCTCGGCCCAACGGCTAGTCGAGTCAGCCATCAACGCCACATCGTAGCCCATGTCGCGGAAGTATTCCGCGATCGTGATTCCAGTATAGACGCTCGCCTCTCTCGCGGCGATTGGCATGTTGGAATCAGCCCATTTGGCAAGCTGCTGTTGCGCCATCGTGTTGTGGCATATCATTGGCCCCCAACCTCCAACAAAATTCTCATAACCCGGGACTGCAACGTCGAGAACTTCTCCCGCGTATTGGATGCGTTTCGTATCGACTATTTCGTCGAAAAACGTATGCTCGGAGAGTTGCACTACATGCTCTAAGTCTCGAATGAGCCCGGGTGTCTTCTTCTGATCGTTCAGCTCCTCCTTTGCGAGGGAGACCAGGCGCTTCAGTGCATCAATCCCTGGCTTCTGGTTCAGGTCAGTATAGTTCCGTATCCAGATTCTATTCTCTTCGAGTTTCTTTATCGATAGACCGGAAAGTTCGATCGTCCTCCTGTAGACCGATGGGTCGAGAGGCACAGTGTCGATTGAGTTGTAGCCTCTCTTCTTGTCGTTGAGATATGTTTCAATTCTCGATAGGAATGGGTAGGGTAGGTTCTCTGGAAGTTGCCTTCCTAGCTGGGCGATTGCCCGCTTTCCTTCGATGGTGATACGGTGGTAGGTGTGGTCGGCGATTGTTCTCTGGCGCGACCGGTGCAGAATGCCCAGCCGGGTTAGAAGATATGACAGTCCCAGTGCCATTTCCTGGCTCGCTGTCGCGATTTCGAGGCAGAACTCTCGGAAGGATCCGTCTCCCGCGATGTATCCGGCTAGGAAGCTCGCTATCACACTATCTGGGGACATACAAACTATGTCAGGAATTCTCACGGTTCTAGACTTCTTGCCTGGGGGCACGCCGAGCCTGACTAGGAAGTTGGCGAGTGCGGTGCTGTCTACGATCATGAGTCGTCCGCCTCGGTGGGTTCCAGGCTTAGCTTCTGTCTCGAAGAGGTGGTGTGACAGTTTGCTGAAACGGTCTAGGACCCTTGGGTCGTTGTTGAATAGGACGACGCTCCCCATGGCGCGAATTGTTCCATCCGAAAGGATGAGACCGAGAAATTCAGCAAGCTCGGTGCTCATCTCTTCGGGAATCCTAATGCCCTTTCCATGTCTCTCGGCCTCCGCCCTTGTAATTGGAATCGGTTCATTGGACAAGCGGGATAGCCTGGCGAGGAAGCCGACTGTCGGGCGTGCTCTCTTGAGGTAATAGGTGAGGAATGCTGGATAGCTCGTCTGGAGTTTGCGAGAGAGGTTTTTCAGGGTCGTCTTTCGCTTGAGTGTCTCGATAGTCTTGACCATTAGACCAATGGTCTTTGCGTCTCTGATCCTCAACCGTTCGGGGAGGTATTTGTACGGGTCAATCGTCTGAGCTTTCAATGCTAGTGGGATCTTTCGAGGTGCTACTAGGAAGTCGCCGGGCTTGAGCTTTCCCGCGGGAGTTTCAACGACCGCACCGTCTGGGCTGAGTTGATGGAGTTGGTGGACTGGTGTGACCTTTAGCATTCTGCCACTGCGGGTTGTAATATGGACGAGTTCTGCGGAATGTCCCTTGAAGCCGACGGGAGCTTCCGCCTCGTTGAATTCGGGGTTCGAGAGGGAAACGAGTCTAAGCGGATCTTTGTACTGATAGATCGTTTCGTTGGCGTCCTCTTCAACCACTCGAGAATTGTCGTTTCCTACAAGTTCGCGGATTCTTCTCAGCCGGCCATCAGCAAGGAGAACTGGCGTATCAGGGTCGACACACTTGCCGGTGCCGAAGGCGCCGGGGATGGTCGCGGTGCCCCCTTTGGCTATGGGGAAGAAAAAGTCGATTATTCTCTGTCCGGTCAGGAGCGGGGTGTTGCTGGGGAGTTTTCGTCTGAAGCTTCTAGCTGTCCGCACTGGCCACGTGTTCAGCATGAACAGTGTAACGGGCCCACCGGGAGACTCTAGTTCGCCGATCGGCTCGGTGACCGTATAGTCGCCTTCTTTGACGATCGATGATATCTTGCCGGACTGGTTCGGCGGGACCATTATCTTCTGGGTGATGAGGCTGGTCTCTTTGACCTGGCCGATAATGTCTCCTCCAGTCAGGTTCGCGCCGGGCTTGGTGGTGGGGACGAAGTGCCATTTCTTGCTCTTGTCGATGGGGGGGAGGGTTAGGCCACGCCTGACGAAGGGTCCGGTCTTTTCGAAGAGTATCGTGAGTGGTCGTTGGATTCCGTCGTAGATCTGGCCGGTTATTCCCGGCGCTAGCTCAACAGACAGCGGTTTGCCGCTTCGCTCCACTTTCTCTCCGGGTCGTAGGCCCGCGGTCTCCTCGTACACCTGTACCGTGGCCCGGTCTTGTTCTATCTTGATGATCTCTCCGATGAGACCCTGGTCGCCGACTCTGACGACCTCGTACATTTCGGCGCCGAGCATGCTGCTGGCCACTATGACGGGACCGGCTACCCGTTCCACCTTTCCAGGCTTGAAGCTCGACATGGCGCCATCAGTAACAGTGAAGTGAAGAGGCGTCGGCCGGGTTCTGATTAAAACCTTCTCTGTGCCATGGAGAGTTACATTAGCCTCATTATGCCGCTGTGGGGCTGAGTGCTCCTCTAACGAGTCCCGGTTGTGATTCTTGGAATTGTTTAGGGGAGTAGCGTCTAAGACAGCGCAGTCTAGCTACAAGCGGCTCATCCAACTATTGGTAATAGGCTCTGATGGTGATCATTGTCCACAGACTACGTATGATGCAGCTAGAGAGGTTGGCGGCCAGATCGCGTCTCACAGTGCGGTGACCGTTACTGGGGGATTGGGTGGTGTAATGGAGGCTGCATGTAGGGGGGCGAAGGAGAAGGGTGGAATGGTTGTCGGGATCATTCCTCACGAGGATATGAGCTACGCGAACCCCTACTGCGACATCATCATTCCTACTGGGTTAGGGTTTGCCCGGAACTTCGTCACCGCCTATTCGGCGGATGCGGCGATAGTTGTTGGGGGTGGCGCGGGCACGTTTATCGAAGCGTGTGTCGCCTATCAGAAAGGGAAGCCGATCGTGGCTTTGACTGGCTCGGGTGGGACAGCGGACAAGATCGCGGACACTTTTCTGGACGATCGAAAAACGATCAAGGTGGTCTCGGCCTCGACTCCGCGGGAGGCGGTGGAACAGGCGATTGATCACGCGTCGAACGGGAAGAAGGGCGTGAAATACTTCCAGAGCGTAGCCCGGATGATCTAGCCCGCTCGGAGCCGACCTGCAGCCTTCAACACGCGTAGCGCGTTGAGTGTTATCATCTCGCTCGGTCCGTTGCGGCCCCAGTCAACTACTTCGACGTTTGAGACTGCGAGCTTGGCCAGTTTCTTCCGTTTCAGACTCCAGTAGTAGCCTTCGGGCCTCCATCTACCATCCTCTCGACGTTTCGATTCGACGAGCTCGATTGCTTCCCGAGTCCGGGGGTCTCCCAGTTTTCCCGCTCGATGAAGAATGGTGAGAGCCTGGAGAATGTCGTAGTGCCAGTACAACGGGTAGTGGAGTTCTGTGAACGAGTGAATCGATCGACGAACCTTCGAGTGAAATGTCTCAGGAGGACGCTCCTCGCCTGTTCGACAAGAACGGAAGATGCGATGCTTCAGGAAGAATTCCGCAACTTTCTCCACAGACTCGCGAACAGCAATGTCGCCTGTAACATGATAGTATTCAAACAGTCCCCAGAGGGTCGATAGGCTCTCATTGAACGAGGAGTGCCTCGCCTCCTCCCTACGGTCACAATTCCATCCCCCATCCGGCCACTGCCACTTCACCAGTGACTCTGCGAGCCCTCTAACACGAGGGTCCTGGGCGATTCCTAGACGGCTGCAGACAGCGAGCGCGTTTCCTTCTTGAGAGGCGCACCTTCGATACAACCCGTTGATTAGTGGAACATTTCCAAGGTGAGCCTCGCCGAGCAGCCATTTGAGAACGAGGTCGGTCGCCTTTACTGCCGGTCGAAAACCCTCCGCTACTCCCAGCTCTACTAGTGATACGAGACGCCAGTGGGCTCCCGTCCATTTCTGGTAGGGGTGCACCCCGAAGCCTCCATCCGGCTGCTGATCTTCAAGAAGCGTACGTACATGGGACCCTCTGGGGATGAGTCGTCTCGTCTTCTCGACTTCGGACGAGTCCGGACGGTTATCGACAAATTCTGTCAGTGCCAAATAGCGGACGGAGGGGTCGTGAGATTGAAGGAGCCAGGCAACTCCAGGGTCTTCCTCATCCTTTAGCGCCGCTTCAGACGCAGGAGGCCGGTTCATCCTACAATCTTGAATCGGCTCGACTGTTTTATTCCTTAGCAAAACATGTGAGTTTCCATCGAGGCTCAAAGGCCTGAATTCTAAGGAAGTTGTCCAGCAAACTCCGCTTGTAGTCCTCGCTGAAAATCAGCGCTCTCTCTGGAAAATGGCACACATTAAATATTCGGAAGGAATGCCTGCGGAACATGTTCGCAAAGCTCTGCCGTTTGAGATCAGTTGTTCGTCCCGGCGAAGCGAATTCGCCTCACTGAAAACCCCAGCATTCACGATGTCTGCCTGGATTGTTGCCGAATGAGTACTTACTCGAAGAGTAGCGCGGCCGGGGTTATTCTACTAGTTACGATCATAGAAGACTCCGGGCTAATCGCCTGGCTGGCGTTACTCCATACCTCCATGATCTACATGGGCATACCAATTGCCGCGCTCGTTCTCCTGGTCGTGCTCCTTATCGAGCATTCGATCATGCAACGCGCAGAGAATCCGGATTTTACCGGCAAAGTCTTCCTCGAAATAATCGGGTTTACGACTCTTGAGGTGATCAACTGGAACGTCTGGCTGGCCCTGCTTTCGAACACCTCCTCCTTGTTCTCGATGACTTCCCTCCTCGCTTCAGCCTACTTCTTTGTCGGGTTCTACATTGAACACCAGATTACCGAAAATGTGATCACGCAACAGCCGTTTCTCCACTTCAGAAACGCCAAAGGCGTGATCACTGCCGGCGTTATTCTTGAGACTCTTAGCGAAGGTGTTGGGGCACGACTCTGGATATCCTACGGACTAGCAGGCATGGGACTTGTAGCTATAATATTCCTCGTCATTGGATCCACGATAGAGCATTCCATTCAATACGTCGTTGGAAGAGTGCCCGTGGAGAGTCAAACTACGGCCCGAGTACCAGCATAACCAAGTTTGGGATTTAGACCCGTGGAGTTCGAATGTGCTGGCCATAGATCGCTCACTATCAAAATAAGCACTGGTTGAGGATTTGGCGCTAGCCGAACGCCAGCAAGGTCAGGCAGGGCCGCGGCCCTGGCTCTTCATGTATGTGGCGATGTACCACTGATTACCGAAAGGGTCTTGCACCGCGCCTGACCGCTCCCCATAGTCCATGTCCTTGACCTCATGGAGGCTCTTCCCACCCGCCTTTAGCGCCAGGGCGTAAGCCGCGTCCACGTCGTGGACAAAGAGGTGGATGCCGATCTTGAGAGGCTTCCAAGGGTCGCTGGCACGACCTGTCTCGAGCACGGAGTCTCCGATCCGAAATGCCGTGTGCAGAAGCTTCCCGTCCGGACCGAGTGCACGCTGATCCTGAAGTTCCTCGGCACCAAATACAGTCTTTGCGAACGCTACAAGACGCTCCGGCTCATCGACGATAAAGTAGGGTGTTACAGTCCGAAAGCCGGGCGGAATATGAGAGGCGGGTTCCGTGGTTTGCATCATCATCAATCGCAGATGATGTGCGCGTTAAGGGTTTCGGCCGGTCACATTACGGTCCAACATCGGTCGGGAAACCAATGTCTGAGTTAACATCTTGAGGCATGATTGTGGTGGGGCTGAGTGGCTCCATATCAGGACTGGTTCAATGGCTAATCTCGGCTGTCTCAACTGTCTGTAATGCCTTTAGAACTGGCAGAAACACCAACGTGGGCAATCCTTTGGCGTCTCAGATGTTAGACAGTCAGGTAGAGACTTTATCGAAACAATTCAAGTACTTCTCAGAGAAAGTCTATCCTGGGTCCTCCCCGCTTTACCAAGGGCTTTCAGCACGACTCGCGGAAGACCATGAAATCCTATCCCTCGCCTCAGAGTCGAGGAAGGGAGAGATTGTTCCAAATCTTTTCTTCGCAGCCGTTCATTTCCTCCTTCTTCAAGGAACAGAGCATCCCCTCTCTGCCTTCTTCCCAAGCGTCTCTCGTTCTTCTAGCGGAGCAGGCGGTGATCCATATCCGTATTTCCGTTCCTTCTGTTTAGAAAATAAGAACCGCATTAGGTATCTTGCATCATCAAAGAGGGTCCAGACCAACGAGGTTCAACGTTGTGCCTGCTTACTACCTGCCTTCGCACTAGTAGCTCGAGAATCGCGGGGAGGACCGCTCTCCCTTGTAGACATCGGTGCCAGCGCTGGCCTAAATCTCCAGTGGGATCGATATGGGTATGATTATGGTACCGGTCGAAAGTATGGCAATGTCAACTCTCCTGTCCAGATCTCGTGCACTGTCCGAGGGGACCCAAAACCTCCGATTCCCGAAATCTTTCCCCCAGTCGAATCTCGGCTAGGAATCGATCTCAATCCAATAGAGGTTGGTGATACGGAAGAGATGCTGTGGTTAAGGAGCCTCGTCTGGCCTGAGCACACGAAGAGAGCCGAACTGCTGCAACGGGCGATTGAATTGGCCAGGCAAGATCCTCCTCGAGTAATCTCAGGAGACGTTCTTGACGTCTTGCCGGGCGTGTTGTCGGAGTTGCCTAGGCATTCAACAATCTGCGTCTATCACAGCCATACCGTTTACCAGTTTCCTCAGGAACTACGAGACCGGCTTCTGTCGCAAATCACAGAGCTTTCAAGAAAGAGAGATCTCTTCGAAGTTTCATTCGAATGGTGGCGTGGGAAAGACCAGCCCTCGCTTGAATTGAGTCGAGTGCATGACGGCAAAAGACGAGAAGAGCTCCTAGCGTATTGCAGTCCCCATGGAGAATGGTTGCAATGGGTCCAGAGGACTTAGACATGAGCTGATGGAGATAGGGAGGATTTGAACCAGAGCCGGGCTGGGGCAGTGGTGGGGCTGGCCGGATTTGAACCGGCGATTTCGTGGGCTCCCGGCATGGATGAGCTCCCAAGCCACGCGGCCAGTCCAGGCTTCTTAACATAAGCCTTCTAGACCTGGCTAGCCGACAGCCCCTGAAGCCGCTGTCGAACCGGTGTCGCTTTAGCTCTTACTATTCAGCAGAGTCCAGTGGAAGAAGAAGGCAAAGACAAGCCCGTACTGGTTTGGTTATTGCGGTGTCGGTGCAGTTGGATTTTATACCAGCAGATGGGTATGGTAGGAGGCACTGGGACAACAGAAAAGCAAGGAACAAGCCCTTGGAAACAACTGACCAAAAGGTCCTGAGGACATGCCTCGTCTGCAACCGCAAGTTTCTCGGATGGTTCAGCGAGAAATACTGCAGCGCCGACTGCAGAATGGAGGGCAACCGTCTCAAAGCTCGGTTGCGCAAGCGGAAGAGTAGGAAGTCGGGCGAACTTCGTGAGGGAGTCATATCCCAACAGCTGGTGGAACTCGGCTTGTCCGAGACTCAGTATCCGATGTACAATCACGAGATTGTTCCGACGATGTATGCGAACTTCACACTGTACCACGCCCGAGATGGCAAGCGTCATGTGCGATCCTACTACGATCTGCTACGGGAGATTGCGAAACTTAACGGTACAAACCTCAGCACAATACTTGCAAACATGCGTCCACGGGACGAGTCAAACTAGCCGTCTACTGGTCCAGTTTCCGTAAATCCTCAATCTTCCCGAGGTAAGTTCCGTCGAAGAGGTACGCTTCACCATTTTCGAAATCCACAGCGCCGGATCTCAGCACGGGTCCCATGTACTCCTTGTAGAGGTCGGTCCAGCCTTCTGTAAAGGCTCGATTGATCGGTTGTCCTCCAAGATAGTCGTTGAAGCTGGGCATTATGACGCAGTCAGCATCAACAACCTTGACTCCGTACTTTTTCCCGTACTCCTCCAACGGGTCGCCCTCGTACTTTACAGATTCATGCTTCAAGACTCCCTCAGCAAGCTTATGGCCGCTGCTCTTGGCTCGGACCCAGGCTTGACGGGTGATCCGGAAACCCAGCGGGTCCTTGAAGACGACGACAGGATGGAGATGGCCCATCACCAAGAACTTGCAGCCGAGCAGTGGCGGCGATGGCCAGGCGTGGCCGTGGAAGAGGCCGACGCTGTTCCAGAGAGAGATCCCCTCGGATGTGCTGATCTTAACGCTAGGGGGTGTGAGCGGTTCTAGGTTTCCGTCATGGTTTCCAGGGACCACCTGGACATTTGGGATGATCTCGACTAGACCCTCGAAAAATTCGGGTACATACTTCCACTCTTCCAGCTCGACCTTTGCCACGGCATGTTTCACATCGCCTAGGAGGATGAGCTGTTGGGGATGAACATCGTTGACGATCTTGCGGAGCTTCTCTAGGAGACGAGGTACCTGGGAGGGCACGTGTATCCCCTGGTGCGACAGCGAGACCTCCCAGCCGAGGTGGAGATCAGCAACAACCAGGACCCTCTCAGCATCTCTCTCCAGTAGCAGCGCCGGCTGATCCGCTACCGGTTTCACAATTGTTGTTTCGGACACGGCGTGGCAGATCTCACACGCCCAGCCACA
>MNDT01000033.1 GCA_001915065.1 archaeon 13_2_20CM_2_53_6
CATAATTTGAAATGAACTTCGTCTTCTTCTCGTCCACCATCATCCCGCAAACTGGGTCTTTCTGCAATCTTTCACCTGCTAGATTCTCAAGTTGAGTCTTCGGAGCAAGAGAGAGTTGGACACGACTGTCACGGAACTTATCGCCATTGCGGCACCCGCCAGCAGAGGAAGCACCTGATAGATTCCTGGTCCGAGGAACGGAACCAGAACACCTGCCGCGACAGGGATTAGGGCAACGTTGTAGAGGAAGGCCCAGAGAAGATTTTGCTTTATCTTGCTGACAGTTGCCCTGCTCAGATCTATAGCTTTGGGTACATCCGTCATGTCATCCTTGATGAGGACTATTCCGCCAGTCTCTTTGGCGACATCTGTCCCGCTACCGATCGCTATTCCGACATCTGCAGCGGCCAATGCTGGTGCGTCGTTTATTCCGTCTCCGACCATTGCGACTTTTTTACCGCTCGTCTGAAGCTTCCTCACGATATCCTCTTTCTGATCCGGACGGACGTTGGCGATTACCGTGTCAATGCCAAGAGTTTGCGCTATCGCTTTTGCAGTTCTTTCATTATCGCCTGTGAGCATTACCACTTCCAACCCCATCTTCTTCAACGCCTTTACGCTTCTTGCCGAGGACTCCTTCACGGTATCCGCGAGGCCGATAATTGCGGATGGTTGCCTTTCGACGGCGAGGAAGGTCACCGTCTTTCCTTGATTCTGTAGCTCTCCCACTCTTTCGGAATACTCCTCGACTGGGACTGAAAACTTGCTCATGAGCTCCAGGTTCCCCAGAAGAACCTCTCGTCCTTCAACGGTCGCCTTTACCCCAAGACCTGGAAGAGCTTCGAAGCCTGAGGGATCGGCGAGTCGGACACTCTTGGCCTGAGCGGCGTTCACGACCGCCTCTGCTAGAGGGTGTTCACTCCCCTTCTCTACAGCTCCGGCATAACCGAGTATCTGAATCTCGGAGAGCTTCCCTATCGGGACAATATCAGTTACGGACGGCTGACCTTTGGTGAGGGTCCCGGTCTTGTCAAAGATTACCGTGTTTATCCTGCGAGCCTCTTCTAGCTGGTCCCCTCCCTTGATCAAGATCCCGTTCTCAGCACCCTTGCCTGTTCCCACGAGTAGGGCTGCTGGAGTAGCAATTCCCAACGCGCATGGGCAGGCGATGATTACTACGGAGACGAAGGCCAGGAGAGAGAAGGCGAGTCCTATCCCTGCGACGAAATACCAGAACATGGCTGAGGCGGTCGCTATCAGCACGACAGATGGGACGAAGTATGCTGAAACTTTGTCGGCCAACCTTTGCAACGGCGCTTTTCCGATTTGAGCCTCTTCAACAAGTTTGGCGATCTGAGACAGCACAGTGTCTTGACCTACCTTTGTTGCCTGAATCTTCAACAGGCCCGTCTTGTTGACCGCGGCACCTATCACTTCGTCGCCGGTACGCCTGTCGCGGGGCAGGCTCTCGCCCGTAATCATTGATTCATCAATTGCAGAGCTTCCCTCGATCACTCTTCCATCAACCGGGATCTTCTCTCCGGGACGGACCATCAAGATATCCCCGACTCCAACTTGTTCAACTGGTATGCTGATTTCGCTACCATTTCGGATCACATTCGCCATTGCCGGTTGGAGGCTCAATAGTCTATGAACTGCCGCCGACGCCCTACCCTTCGTGATGTATTCGAGAAGGTTCCCTGTCTGTATCAGAGTGATTATGATGGCAGAGGTTTCGAAGTAAGTCCCGCTGCTGGGGAAGAAGGTGGGCACGAATGTGGCGATTGTGCTGTAGATCCATGCGGCGGAAGTTCCTAGACCTATGAGGAGGTCCATGTTGCCAATCCTCGACCTAAGTGCGTCGTAGCTTCCTCTGTAGAATCGGAAGCCGACGATGAACTGTACAGGCAGCGAGAGGATGAACATCATAATATTGTTGATGCGTGAATCTGGAATTATCGGAAGGTAGGTCAGGGCCGCGATCGGTATCGTTAGTACCGCGGCAAGAGCGACTAGGCGCTTTAGACGAGCTAGAGCCTTCTCAGGAGCCTGGAACTGTGCAAGACAGGTCTCGCTACAGAAGTAGTACGTGGTTCCATAACGTGTCGTCTGGAGATCATGTTTCCCCTCCTCAACGTACATGCCACAGATCGGATCCTTTGCCATGGCGCCTGTCTGCTCACTGAGAATATGAGGGTCGGATGACTTAATCTCGCGCTTTTACGTGTGTGAATGGGGCTAGATTCGGACGTTTTTCCTGGTCTATGAATTCCCTTTTGCCATGAAACTTGGGATTATTGCTTCTAAGATCTCACTTCACAACTGGGTTTCTGCTTATCGAGAGAGTCTGCGATAACCAAGTTCAACCAATCAGCAGAACCTTCTTCCTAAAAGCTTGGTCGATGGCAGTTCCCGCCGTGGTGCTGCTCATTTGATGAGCTCCCTCAAAGCCACGATTCATCTGGCTAAGAAATGCTGCCGATTGCTATAGGAAGAATTCTGTCATAGCTGAAGCGTTGCAATCATTGTTTTTGACAAGGCAGGGGAAGCCCCAGTTCTTTTCAAGAGTTGCTAGGTAGGAATAGTGCGAATAACTTCCAACTCCAGTATAATTCTGTTTGACTACGGGTCCGCTCCAAGAAGCATAAATGAAGTCATGGGGGAAGACATTGCTGCGGGGGCCTTCGTCGTAGACTATGAACAACGCGGCGCGCTGCGTAAGGAATAGTTTACTGTTGAGTATCTTCGGGACGAGATTGTTCAGGTAGGCATCGCCTACAATAACGTCACTACCGTGTCCGTTATCATTATTGTTCGGCGTGAGCCAGATGTAGTGAGACGGATTCGTTGAGTTGAGTTCTACAAGAAATTCATGATCATCAGCTGGGCCATCCGGGGAAGTGGGAGGCGTGGTTGTTAGGAAGTGGGTACACCGTTGGGTTTCATTGTTATCTTTGAATTCTAGGAACCCGAAGTGGTTCGCCTTGCTAGGCGGCATGAACCTACAGGTTCCAGAGCCAGTCGCACCTTCAGCATAAGCGCTCCATGTCACACCGCGGTCTTGGAGCCTATCGATGAGATTTGGTTGATCTATCTCATAGCAACAGTTCCCATCGTCTGTAATCCCAAAATTACTACCGCCGACCAACGCAATGTAATTTGGCTCGCTCGGGTGGAAGAGCGCAGTATACCCGCCGGGCAAACAAGAGCTATTACTAGAACAGTTGCCCGCGATAGCGTAAGATTGGGCGAGCGAGGTCTCGTAGGTTCCGCTGCCCCCACAGGTGGTCATAACTTGGCAGTAGCCTTTGTTTTCCATCAGGATCGTTACGATGTAGTCGAAAGGATGGCACAATGTTCCTATGCAGCCGGTGGCAGGGAGACTCGTCTGAACAATAGTGGAGGCTGCTACTGAGACGACTATCAGGAGTCCCAGTAATAGGGAAAGAAGGGTTCTCCATATTCTGAAGGAGGTCACCCTGACGATGTTGAGTAGCCTGTAAAGGTCACAGTGAAAGCAAAGGAGCCAGAAGTGGCGCTACCATCATTAGTGAGTGTAAGGCTAATGGGATTGGTAGCTCCAGGAGCTAGCTGCTGGGGAGTTAGAGAGAATGACCCAGTGACTCCTGGAGGGAGCCCGGTGAAGGACACGCTCTGAGGATTGGACTCCAAGTAGAACGCCTGGTTGCCGGTGTTTCTTACGCATACTGTGAGGCTGACCGTAGAGCCTGCAGCGGCCCCAAGTGGGGAAAAAGGTATGCTGCTGAGCGGTGCAGCGCAGGCGGAGTCTAGAACCGAGAGTCCGGGAGACGAGTTTATGGAGCCTGTTCCGATGATGTTCTGCTGGATCACTACGATACTATAGGCCACGTAGGACCCTGCTCCTATGGCCACCACCGCTAGAAGTATTGCTATGAGGCGTCTCGAGACAGAAAACATAGCAGACCGTGGCTGCCTCTAAGCCTACCTATAATACAACACTTTGAACACTCTCCACTTCACATGTTTGTCGAGTTGCCGCTTGGATCCCTCTGCGAGCCCTTGAGCGCCGATGGAACGCTTTCTCGGCGGATTCTAAGCGTAGCCCGGTGGTCGTTGTAACATCGATCCCACGCTGCCCTTGCGGTTAGAGGCTCCGATGACCGCCGTCGACTTTGGAGCGAACAAGGCGTCAAGATCTCCGGGCTGTAGCATGTCAAGACAACCTGAATGATTGTTTCAATAAGCTAGATTCTGCCATGATCCAGACTCATAAGAACACAGATAGATCTGCAGGATGTGGTCCAAGACGAACTTGATCACCATAGCCAAGATGACCGATAACACGGGGCAACGAGAAAACTCTTCGAGCCTGCTTCGCCTACATTAACGAACTGGATGTGCGGTAGACAGTTCACAGCCATGTGCGATGCCCATTCGAGAGATTGTAATCGCTCGTGTCGAAAGATAGATCACGCGTATAGTTACTCCAAAGGAGTCAGCTGTACCTTTGAGCCTGTTTTCCGTCTCAAAAGGCTAGATAGTGTGTTCGAATGTACTCGTGATAATATTATAGTTGAAAGGCCGATGTATTACCCCAGTGGGGGCATTACGCATGAGATATTGTGAGCAGTGTAGCGTCCCGAACCATGTGGCTGGGATCTGTCCCAAATGCGAGAAGGGACTCTGCATCAGCCATTACACCGAGCACATGAACCGCTGTGCAGGTCAGCGCGAATCCGGAGAACATGGCTACTCTAGGCCCGTTCCCGACGTGTTCCGCGGCTGAAACTGCGCATGTTCGCCTTTAGCAGAGCTCGCAACTCAACATAAGCCAGGCCTGTATCTGCGTCATACGCACGTCTTGACGATATTCAAGGAGGAGCCTCGACTAAGGAAGAAAGGATTACCTTTCAGCTCGAGTGCTGGAAACGCTATGCGTATCCGGTCGTTCTAGAGGATGTTTCATCTCCTCGGTGCGTATCCATGCGGACGAATCTGATTTCGGGATTTCAATTGTCCGTCAGCTACTGGTTCGACCAAGTCCTGCAAGGAATGGGGCCGATCCGAGACTGGGTCTATGATTTCCTAGAAAAGAAAGGCATCAGCCGAGAAGACATCCCAACCAGATTCGAGGATGTTGTGAAGATTCTGCTGGAGAGGTTGGGGACAAGTGCGCGCGTCATAGCCTACAGGACAATGGTTGAACTGTACAAGGAGTTCTCCCTAAGCGCAGACTTCGACTATGACGACTCTTTGCCGGAGAAGTTTGTCTTCCTGAAAGAAAGAGTATTAGCGGATCGATTGCATCCGACGAGGACTCCTAGTCTGAAACTCGCCTTTTGAGACGATCCTCTCTTTTGGGAGTGTGAGGAGTCTTGTGGCGCAGGATGAGCTTCGAGCGTGTATTACTTTCAGGCAAGTCTATCCTGACAGGGTCTCCTCGCGCTCCGTCATGGCCGAGGTTTCCACGGCCTTGTCCCAATCCTTCGCCTTCTTCACAAGTTCGAGTAGGTGCTCATAATCCTCGGCATCGAGAGGATTGCCTGCTTCGACGTGCGCCTTAATTTTCGCAAAGACTGGGGCAGACTCTCCGAAAGGTACCTGAGACTTTTCAATCATGGCGATGAGGCTACGCGCCTCTGCAATCGAGACCGTAACTGGCCTGCCAACGCTTTGCGATTTATTTGACTTGTTCGCCTTTCTCGCCACTCTCTGTCGCCCCCGGGCGATTGCCTCAGTTGGTCTGGTCCCTAACTTCGTTAGTACATAAAGAAATCTTCTCGTGGAACACAGGTATTGTATTCGGATCAAGAGCTGCTATATTTCTCGATGTTCCTTCTCCATAGGCGAAGGCGCTGATAGCGGCATGAGCAACGGAGACTCTTCGATACTTATCAGACCGTACGCTTTGAAACACAAACTGTCGCTAGATCCTGACCACGATGCTTCTGGCCGCCATGTCGCCTATTCTCTGCTTCTTCTGATTCGTCGCAATAAGCAGGAATCCTATCAGGTAGAATAACGGTAGCCAGTCGATGATTCGTAGAATGTTCCGGACTAGGGACATGCCGAAGTCCAAGTGTTGCAACGTTGTCTCGTCGACGACTCGAATCTTCATGACCTGCTTGCCGAGGGTTTGTCCCGTAGTTGATTCGAAGTATGTGAAATAGAGTAGCCAGAAAAGCCATGTAATCAGAGTCATAGGTCCGAAGAAGAACGATGGAAAGGATCCGAAGGCTCCGAAGAATCCTATGAAGAGGGAGAGAGGGATCAAGATGGCAAGTGAGATCACAAATATCAGGATCGTGTCGAGGATGACCGCTACTATCCTATCCCCCTCTGAGGCCAGGTTTGGCCTCATGCCAGTCTGGGTGGCTTGAGACTGAATCGCCACTGACCCTGCAGTCGCGCCTGTAGTTTGTTTCCCACATGACGGACAGAAGCCGGCTTCCACAGAAAGCTCTTTGCCGCAGAAGGAGCAGAAGACCATTCTACTCTGCCCTCGTTCTACGGGATGCTTAAGAATGCTCTGGAAACCGGTATTCTCGCTTGTCCCCTAGCGCGACCCGTAAGCCTTTATCCAAGTAGCTCTAGGCTCGCGGGTGGTTGGTAATGGAAAAGGTCGAGAAGTGGTCGGAAAGCGTTCTGTGGAGAATAATCGGGACGATCATAGCCTTCGCCGGATTCCTGGTCGGGTCCCTGATCTATGTCGGGTTCTATGCAAAGAACTTCAATGCGTTCCAAGACTTTGTGGTTGTCGCTGTTGCTCTCATCATCGCGCTTTCGGCTATAGCAATAATGTGGGTCACCTTTGCTGGACGCAGAGGATTGATGCGCGGCAAGTGGGGACCCTGAGCCTATAAAGACAGACTCTGCCGAAAAAATCGAACCGAATAGTCTCCAAAATCCATCGTGCCCGGCTACTCGTTCGTGTAGGGAGCACTTGGTGATCTACTAGGCGGTCCATCCGCAGTCAACAAAGATATCTGCCTCGTCACACAGTCGGAGGCAGGGAATGATAGGGACGATTGCCCCTTTTAGTTTCGTCTCTGGTTTAGGACATGGGGCAGTTGTTCTAGCGCATCACTTGCTAAGGTGCTCTCTCCAAGTCTAGCGGAGGCCATTTTTCCGGCCCTACCAACCAGGTAGGCGGCTGCCTTGGCAGCGTCAAACGGACTCTTACCCCTCGCCAGGAGCGCTCCGGCGACGCCTGCGAGGAGATCGCCGTAGCCGCCCTTGGTCAAGTAGGGAGATCCTTCATGGTCCACGTAGACTCTGGCTCCATCCGTGATGTAGTCCTCAGCTCCCTTCACGATGATTGTCGCTTGATAGTGCTTCGCCAGTTGCCTGACCGCGATGGTTCTCTCTTGCTCCGAGGATGACCAAGGCCTCTTCGAAAGTACTTGGAACTCTCCTACATTCGGTGTGAGCAAGATCCTTTTTCCTTGGCAAACGTCCGGTTTGAAAGCTATGGCGTGCAGCGCCTCGGCATCCGCCACGATGGGACGATTGGATTCTTGTAGGATTGCAACAAGAGCCTTGTGGGCTGCTATGGTGCGGACTACACCGCATCCCAAGATCAACGCATCTGCACCCGAGAGGAGTTGCCCAACGACTCGGGGTTCGGGGAATGCTGCCGCGCAGGGCACTGTGATGAGGTCGGGTGAATAGCCGGCTACGATGTCAGCGGCTCGCCGAGGTGCGATGATTATTGCGAGATCGGCTCCTGCTCTGAGGGCCGCGAGCGCGTTGAAGGCTAGACAGCCAGCGTACCTGTCGCTCCCTCCTGCGATAACGACACGCCCATAGTCGCCCTTGCGGGCATCCTTGCGCCTGGATGGATATATTCGAGATAGATCTATTTGTTGTCCGGGTCTCTTTTTGTTCAGAGATTATTCAGCGAACCTTGCCGACTCCATTTCCATCCTAGATGGGTGTCTATGATGGGACGGCTTGTCTCGCGGCTTCGTAATGAGCCGTTTAATCTTCTCGCCTATTTTTTCGAAGACTTGCTCGACGGACCAGCCTTCTTCTGTGAAATCGAACTGCTCCTTGGGTAGCTTGATGAGGACCTGGACCTCGTAGCGTTTTCGATCTTTCTCTAGTGTGGAGATCTTCACAATGGCCCGTGCTTCAAGAATGTCAGGGTGAATTCTGCCGAGACTCTGCACTGCTCGCTGGAACTTTAGCTCTGCCTTTCTTGACTCCACATCATCTCTCGGGAGACCGACGACCTCTATCGGTATTTCGCCGAATTCCTGTTCAGCCATCTTTCTTCAACCTATACTATCGGACGACCAGTACTGGACAGTTGGCGTGGGAGATTACTCCGCTAGAGACACTCCCGATGAGCATCTTCTTGAAACCGCCTAGACCTCGTGTCCCGACAATGATAAGATCAGCGTGTTCCTTGGCAGCGTGGTTGATTATGGTCTCGACCACGGATGATACTCCTTCCGGGAGTTCTGTCTTCACGTTTGTGCCGACTTTCTTTGCCTCGGAGACAGTGTCGCCAACGATGCCCAACGCTACTCTTCGAGCGTAAGCATAGTATGTGTCTATCTCCTTCTGAGAGGGAGGGGGCGGGGCCATGCCAACCGGCACAGGAAAATTCGACTGGTAGTAGGATGTGGGAGGACTGATCGCGTGCAAGACGATGAGTTCCGCTTTTAGCTTCTCCGCCAATCCCAAGGCGACATGGGCTGCTCTCTTCGAGCTTTCGGACCCGTCTACGGCGACGAGGATGTTCTTGAACAACGGAGTCGAATCCGAAGCTGCATGTTCACTTGTTCGTTTCATGGTCTTGGTCTCCATCCGAACTCTCCATCCGGCACGTTAAGCCTGTCTCTAATGCTCTTTGCTCGTATTCTCGACCCTTCAAGCCATTGTCAAATCTCGGTGTGTAGAGGGACCTTCGGAAGCGGAGCCAATCGCACTTGCTATAGTGCAACCATTCACTGAATGAGGCAAACCATTTGCTTAAATTACGTATGTCATGAATTGTCGACTGGGGCCAATATGCTAGACTTCGCCGAGCTCTTACTGTTCGGAGCGATCGCAGGGTTAACCATCTTCCTGGGTCTGCCTATGGCCCTGCTCCAGAGCGTCAGCCCCCGGAAGAAGGGGTTTCTGAACGCACTTTCGATGGGAATCCTCGTCTTCCTGATATCCGATGTGCTAGCCAATGCGTGGGCGCCGACAAAGCTTGCTGTGACAAGCGCGTATACGGGTACAGGGTCTCCTTCCGATGCTGCGCTGGACCTTCTCGCACTCTTCGGGGGTCTTGGCCTTGGACTGCTTGGACTTGCATCCTATGAACAGAGATACATCAGAAGGATCACGTTGGCTCTGAAATCATTTAGGCCTAGATTGGAGGGAATGACGGATGATCTGAACGGCCCCGCCACCCGAGCCCGAGAAACGGCGCAAGAACAGCGTTCGACCACTCTCTTCGGCAGCCCTTACCATCTTGCCACGATGATCGCGATGAGCATAGGGTTGCACAACCTCAGTGAGGGTCTGGCCATTGGCCAATCATATGCTTCAGGTTCGATCGCTCTCGCCGTGGTTTTGATCGTTGGATTCGGGGCCCATAATGCAACCGAAGGGTTCGGAATCGCGGGCCCACTAACGGGGATTCTTGAGAAACCTAGAGTCTCATTTCTCGCGAAGCTCGGGTTGATCGGGGGCGGGCCTACGTTTCTGGGTACGATCATAGGAAGCCTCTGGGTATCAGAATTGACCTATGTGCTGTTCCTCTCGCTTGCTGCAGGTGCTCTGGTCTATGTCACGCTTTTGATGTACAACGCTGCGCGACGCCAGTCTAGCAATGATCTGATCATGGTGGGAATCTTCATCGGGCTCTTGGCGGGTTTTCTCACCGATCTGATTGTCTCCCTAGGAGGAGCATAGGACAGCGTTCTCCTAGAAACTGTAGATTGCCGTTTGATCATTACAAGAAACGGTGGAAGTTTAGAACCTGTCTAGGGCCGGGTTTCTCGCGGGCCCCCAGGGGGGAGGGGGGTCGTGGGCGTGACTGTTCCGATTCTGGCTTTTCTTGGTGTTTTGGGGCTGTTTTGAAGCCTAAAACCGTCTTTGAGAGATGCCGGGAACGTGCAGGTACCGCAAGGAAAACGAGCATGAAGATATGCTAGTGGAGTAGCATCTGGGCGGGTGTAGGGTTGAGTCCTCCTCGGCGGGTCGTCAAACGTGATGGTAGGACTGTCGACTTCGACACCGATAAGATTCGTCATGCGGTAAGAAAGGCGATGGTTGCGACCCAGAGCCTCAACGAAAAGATGCTGGAAGAGGCTGTTCAGCGAATCCTCTCTTTTCTATCAGAAAAGTTTGGGAAGGACAATCCACCGAGTGTGGAGGAAATCCAGAATGTTGTTGAACAGACGCTTGTGCAGCTCAACCTGTATCCTGCGGCAAAGGCCTACGTTGTCTACAGGAGAGAGAGGGAGAGGCTGAGGGATGAGAAGAAACAGGTTCTCGAGAAGGACTATGTCGACGAGGTTGACAAGTCATTCTCCCTCAACGCCCTCCGACTATTGGCCTCCCGCTATCTATTGAAGGATGACCGTGGAAGAATAGTCGAGAATCCGAAACAACTCTTCCAGCGCGTCGCATCTCTAATTGTAATCTCCGATATTCTTTACGACCCACGGGTCTTCGACAAGAAAGGATCCCAGTCCAAACATCCGGTTGAGAAATTCGACCCTGCTCCACTCGAGGGCAAGCTTGGCCTAGGAAAGAATCCGAGTGAAGGCTTCGAGGTCACCTGGAACAGGCATCACCTAGGAAGGTTGCATCATCTCTGGATGGAGCTGAATGATACCTGCAAGATGCGTCTCTCCTGGAACGAGCTTGTCCAGCAGCTTGGACGGGGAGACTTTGAAGACCACCTAACTGAGTACCGAGAATACTATTCCCTGATGGTAGAGAAGAAGTTCCTGCCGAACAGCCCGACCCTGTTCAACGCTGGTGCTCAGCTGGGCCAGCTAAGCGCCTGCTTCGTACTCCCAATCGCCGACAGCATGGAGTCGATAATGAAGTCTGCAGAACAAGCGGCCCTCATATTCAAATCGGGAGGCGGGATAGGAATCAACTATTCCCCCCTTAGGCCTGAAGGAGACCGGGTCGCCTCCACGTCAGGAATCGCCTCGGGACCAGTCTCATTCATGCGCATCATAGACACGGTAACGGATGTGGTGAGGCAGGGAGGGAAGAGACGGGGTGCGAACATGGGAATCCTCGAAGCGTCCCATCCTGATGTGGAGAAGTTCATCAGGTCAAAGCGCGAGACGAGACAGTTTGAGAACTTCAACATCTCAGTGCTGATCCCTCGCGAGTTCTGGGACCACTACGAAACGGGTAGGCCGTGGCTGCTGACCAACCGGCGAGACGGGTCCGTCTGGAAGGAAGTGGACCCCAAGCAACTACTGCATGATATCGCCCGGATGGCCTGGGAGACAGCCGATCCGGGAGCCCTCTTCCTCGACAACATCAACGCCGACAACCCGTTGAGGAATTACTGGGGAGACATCAGATGTGTTAATCCCTGCGGCGAGGAGCCCATGTATCCATACGAGTCTTGCAACCTCGGTTCCCTCAACATCTACGCATTCGTAAGACGAGAGGACGGCAAGGCTATGATTGACTGGGACGAGCTGGAGAAAGCAATCGGCGTGGCAACGCGTTTCCTAGACAACGTGATCGACCTCAACAATTTCCCAATCGAGGAGATCGAGAAACTCTCAAAGTCAACGCGCAGAATTGGACTTGGCCTAATGGGTCTGGCCGACCTACTATACGCGCTAGGGATACCATACAACAGCGAGGAAGGCTTTGCGATGATGAGCAGAATCGTAGAATTCCTCGCATACCACTCCATCAAAACATCAGTGCAACTATCAAAGGCGCGAGGCGAATTCCCCCTCCTCAACAACTCCTCTTACGCGGAAGGTAAACTCCCGTTGGAGGGCTTCCGGCATAAGGAATGGTGGACCCTCGACTGGAACGGCCTAGCTGATGAGGTGAAGAAGAACGGGACAAGAAACTGCCATAATGTGACGATAGCTCCCACGGGAAGCATCTCGATGATAGCCGACACGTCGTCCGGCCTAGAGCCACAGTTCGCAATCGTCTTCGAGAAGCATGTTACCGTGGGCAGCTTCTACTATGTCGACCCGGAGTTTGAACGACAGTTCGGCACCGACACCTCCTACGAAAAGACAGTCTTGAAGAGAATATCCGACAACGGAGGTTCGCTCCAAGGACTGGAAGCCGCTCCCGAGCGGTTCAAGCGGGTCTTTCTCGTAGCATACGATATTCCCTGGTGGGACCACATACGGGCACAGTATGAGATGCAGAAATGGATCAGCACCGCCGTGAGCAAGACTATCAACATGCCTTCATGGAGTTTAGTGGAAGACGTGGAAAACGCCTACATCTTCGCATACAAGATAGGCCTGAGAGGAGTAACGATCTATCGAGACACGTCGAAGGGCGAACAGGTACTCAAGACACCGACACAGCGCCTGAACAGGTATCTGGCCTCAACACCCAACCGCACTCTCGATATGATGAGCAAACTCGGTATCAAGGTGTCAAAAGAAATGACTCGCGACTCAGGAGCAGGAATCGAAAAACCAGGACAGATTGCCCCTAGTCCCGAGAGGGTAGGCCTTGAGTTCACAAAGTGTCCGGTCTGCGGTAGCCCACACCTAGCCTTTCAGGAAGCATGCTACAAATGTCTCGAGTGCAGCTGGTCCACCTGCGTAATCGGATAGACTCGCCGCGTTTCACTGCCTTCGCTGGATCCCTTGAGGATCGAGGATTAGGGGTTGGAGGTCCACGCGCTCCTCAGAACCTTCGCTGTTCTTCTCCTATCGGAGAAGGCGAAGATCGCGGCGGCCGCACCGAGAAAGACGATTCCGGTCAGAAGCTCGAACCTTCCGAAATGCCAGCCTATGACCAGAAACGCCCTGTTTCGCCTCCGCAGAACGTTCACTCGCCTAACATGGCTCCTGATGTCTGCCAGACGAACTATCGACCGCAAGAGTCCAGCACGCGGCTCGTATTCGGACACAATCAGCAAACCAAGGGGTTCACTTTACGTGTGCTTTGTCACTGTGATTATCGATTCCGGGTTATGACAGGAATAATTCTAGGCTGGTTGGAGATGAATGCTGGAATGCGTACCATCCTCGCTGCCATTGACCAGTCACGCAACGCTCATTCGGTAATCGGCAGAGCCGCTGAGCTTGCCGCTCTACTCCGGACCGAACTGGTCATACTGACCGTTCTGGACCCGGACCCAATGAGGAAGTTCAGCATTGACGAGGAGCGAAATCGAATTGCGAGTTTTCATCGAGAATTGCTCTTTAAGCATTTTCCGAAGAAAGGAATCTCCGTTGAATCCAACAATCCAAGCGAGCCTGTCTACAGATACAATCCTGCCGGGATAAGGATCCGCCTGCAAACCTTGTCGGGTAATCCTGTTGATTCGATATGCGGCGCCGCAGACCATTTGAAAGCTGACCTCGTCATTGTCGGAAACCGCGGACTCGGAGGCGTCGGCGGCCTTGTCCTCGGCAGCGTTTCTGAGAGAGTCGTGCACAAGTGTTCGCGGTCAGTAATGGTGGTCAAGGGTGGTGGAGAGTCCAACAGCTCGGATTGGGAGTCGATCGTTGCCTCTCAGCAAGCGCACTTGAACCTCGGCAATAGATAATTCCTCTGAGCCAGTTTCGGGTTAACCACGTAACCCAGACCTGGGCACTCCGTCTTCCCCGGAAAACGATTGGACCTTCGTAGAAGAATCAGTTTATGATTGTAGTGCCGGCCGTTCCATTGAGTGCCTCTTCCGCGCTTTCGAGCGAGGCGATGACAGCCCTTCTCTTCCCTGCGCCTGTCAGGAAGCTAATTGCACTCTCTATCTTGGGACCCATGCTCCCCGCGGGAAACTGGCCTTCATCAAGATACCTTCTGCACTCTCGGACAGTCATTCTGTCAAGTCCTCGTTGATCGGGTTTGCCATAGTTGATGGATACCTTCTCTACGTCTGTCAGAATCAGCAAGGTTTCCACTCCGACGATCTTGGCGAGGAGGGCTGCGGTTCGGTCCTTGTCCAGGACTGCTTCAACGCCTCTTAGCATGCCGTCTTTGTCTCTGATGACTGGAACCCCTCCACCACCAGCACTAATGACTACAGTTCCTGCTTCGTATAATCGGATAATCGTCTCTTTTTCCAGTATGTCCAGTGGGGTTGGAGAGGGGACGACTCTTCGGTAGCCTCGTCCACTGTCGCTGATCATTTGCCATCCTTTCAATCGTTCCAGGTCCGAAGACTCGGTGGCGGTGTAGAATGGTCCCACAGGCTTTGTAGGGTTCTTGAACGCGGGATCCTCCGCGTCTACTAGTGTCTGTGTTATGAGAGTTGTCACGGGCAGGTTTGGCCCGCCGGCGTCTAGCTCTGCGCGCATTGCTCTCTGTAGCATGTAACCCACCATTCCTTGACTCTCTGCTCCACACACGTCGAGGGGCATTGGTGGAAGAATGTCCTTCGCGATCTCATTCTGGAGGAGAATGTTGCCCACCTGTGGGCCGTTCCCGTGCGTGATGGTAATCTTCTCGCCTCGCCGAAGGAGGCGTGCTAGATGCTTGGCCGTGTTCTGAACGTTTGTCGCCTGCTGTTCTGCTGTCCCTTTCTGGCCGTGCTGGAGGATGGCGTTGCCGCCTAGGCTTACTAGAACCTTCATTGGATTACGGCCCTAGTTTGAAGGTTTGCGGTTGAGGACGCAGGTCATGCATCGGATACCTCCGTATCCTCCCGTTATCTCCTGGAGCTGCAGCGATGTGACTTCGATAGAAAGCTCTTGGAACTCTCGCTTGTGCGGGAAGAACTGGTCAGACCTCTTGAGCGTGGCGAGGTCTCTCTTTGCTTCTTCCAAAAGTGCTTGATAGCGGTACGGATCGGATCTTGCCTTTGCCTCTAAGTTCTTCAAGACCTTCTTGACAATTTTCTCGACCTCAATGGCGAGAATGTTGTGGTCTTTGATGCAGAGGAAGTTTGAGGCGTAGCACATCTGCTCCAAGGTCGTTATCGGGACTATTCGGAACCCCTTGCCTGTCAAGTATTCGTAGAGGTTGGGACTCTTACCCAGCTTCCTGTAACGTCCACGGGTTGACCTCTGGTATACTTCCACTCTTGCCGCTCTGAGGAGTGGCACACAACCTACGGCGACATCTCTTCCGGGGAAGTTTAGGTATGTATCTAGGTGCATGTCGATCATCGGGTCCGGCTCGTCGCCTGGCACGAGTGGATGGGCTGGCTGGTGGACCAGCGCTACCTCTTCGAAGCCGACTCCGTGTCGGAGTACTTGGTTCGCCCCGTTAGGGTTCGTTCTGTCTCCGACTCCAATCATGGCAAATCTGCCTGCTGGGATGAAGTCTCCTCCCTCGAAGGTTCCGGGGGAAGCCACTCGGTGGGCGATCTTGGCCCCGGCCATTTCGAGTATCGTTCCAGTGAGGACCGGCTCCATGCGTCGCTGTGGCTTCGACATCCTTCCGACTATCAACCCCTGGTCGGAGGCGACCTGTTGGTCCCGCATGAAGAATAGATTGGCTAGAGGAACGTCGAGGGACGCCCGTGGAAATATGACCCTAACTCCTCTCTTAATGTCTAGTCTGATGCTGGGTCTGAGCACTAGGATGTTGAAGAGCGTCTGTACGCCAAGGTCGGCAAGGTTGCTCTCGAACTCTCGGCGCGCTCTTCTAGCTTCGCCAGAAGCCCCTTCGAACTTGACGATCTTCTTTGCGTAGGTTCGGAGTCGGCGTACTATCTCGGGGTCGTCTCTTGCCAGGCGGATCGCTAGGCTTCTCAGTCGGTGGACTCTGGTTCCGGTCGTGTCGAGGGCGTGTCTCAGTTCATCGTGTTCATGTATGGCCAGGTCCATGTTGAAGGATCGTTCGTAGAGGAAGGCGAAGGGCTCGATGAGCCCGAAGAACATCTCGATCCCCGGTCTGTGAATCACTACATCCCGTAAGGTGTCCCACTCGGCATGCACTATCGAATCCAACGGATTCCGCCCGGACCTATTTCCGGCGCAGGAGCCATTCTAGGAGAGCTGCGGCACCGTAGAGCTTGTTCTCCCCCTGCTGCCAGACAACGGACTGTTTCCCCTCAATCACCTCATCAGTTATCTCCAAGCCTCTATGAGCTGGGAGACAATGCATAAAGCTCGCGTCTTTCTTGGCAACCTTCAGGAGGTCAGAGTTGATCTGGTACCCATTGAAATCCTGCATTCTCTTCTGTTTGGAGGACTCGTCGCCCATGCTCACCCAGACGTCGGTGTACAGCACATCTGCTCCGCCCGCGGCTTCTGATGGTTTGCGGAGGATCTTTGTTTCGCCGCCGGTCGATCTGCATATCTCCTCAGCCTGTTTGAGAATCGCCTGGTTCGGTTCGTAGCCTTCGGGGCATGCGACTCTGAATCTCATCCCTTCGATCGCCGCGCCGAGCAGAAGTGAGTTGCAGACGTTGTTTCCGTCGCCGACATAGGCTAGAACTAGCCCTTTGAGTCTTCTCTTCGCTTCCTCTATTGTGAAGAGGTCCGAGATTATCTGGGTCGGATGCTCGAGATCGCTCAACGCGTTGACGACAGGCACGCCCGAATGCTTTGCCAGCTGAACTACGGTATCGTGTGAGTAGACTCGAGCAACGATCCCGTCAAGGTATCCGCCTAGGATCCTAGCCGTGTCTTTGATCGGTTCGCCTCTGCTGAGCTGAAGCTCGTTTGCTGAGAGGTAGATGGATTCTCCGCCGAGTCTGCGAGTCGCCACTTCGAAGCTGGTCCGGGTCCGGGTCGAAGGTTTCTCGAAAAGGAGCCCAACAATCTTCCCCCTGAGTGTGGAGAGCGATCTTCCTCCCTTGATCGCGGCCTTGATCGTCTTCGCTCGAGCTAGAACTCTGTCGATTTCCGGTTTGGACGCGTCGGAGACTGATAAGAAGCTCTTCAACTTGGTCTCGCTAGATTGGAGTTTGGCGGAGGGACTGGTAGTTGAAGTTCATGTCCCGAGCTGGTTAACGACCCTTCGTTAGAAGGTGAAGATCACGGCGCGGTCGGAGGTTCTCGTCTTTGGTTGCACGCCTGCAGCGATAAAAGCCTCGCCGATGTAATTGGTGAGAAACGTGGACCATTTCGGTCCCAGCTCGTGCATGAGCGTGATGGTCCACCGCTCATTCTCGTTCTTCTCGTAGTACTCGAAGAGGTTGGCGTAGGCTGAAAGGTCGTGGATGAACTCGATGACCGTGCTAACCGTGATCTTGCCCCATTTCGAGGCGATGATCGCCACGGGACCGCTCTTACCTGCGATCTGTCCCGCCTTGACCAGGTTATCGTCTGGGACCGAGTTGAGTATTTCCTGGAAAGTCTTCCTGCTGAGCCGGAGAGCGTTGATACGCTGGAGGAATCTTCCGAACTCTGAATAATCCAAGAGCAGCTGATTAACGAGAGTGTTGACGCTTATGCTCTGTCGGTTAGCTTCCTCTTGAAGAGCTCCCAATGCTTTCTCGTTTACTCTGAACGATTTGGCTACGGTCCTGCCTTCCCTAGCCATGTGTTCTTACTTCGCATGCAAGCCCAACCTACAGAGATATTACACTTCCCGCTTCGAGTGGCCCCGACTGTTTCCAGTGACAAAGCTCATTGCAGCTGTAGCAACTGTGATAGAAAGGGCCTGAGATCCTTCAAACTTCCGGGCGTATCTCAAAGTGTACATTTGCGGCTTCTTGTGGACGTATCTGCTAAATACACTACTCAAGAGTGGAGTTCAATGAACACTATCATGATGGCTCAAACCGAAATTAGCCTTCTGGGGAGAAAACTATGACCCAATCGGGTTTTAGTAAGCTCTCGACCGGGAAATTGCTGATAGCTGCTGCTGTCATCGCTATCGTCAGCGGCGCGGCGGTTGGTATGAGTGTGGGATACGTGATACACTATTCCGCGCCTACCACGAGAGAGTTCTACCTGTTTGATGGATCACTACCGTTCAATGACGAGCCGAGACCTCAAGGCTTCGGATATCCTCACGACATTTTCGTGCCCGATCGAATCACGGTCAACAAGGGGGACCATGTGCTCATTCACTATGTGAACATAGAAGACATCGCTGAGGACCACAATTTCGTGATGGAATCACCCTACAGGTTTGACGCCGTCGTCTATGACAACGCGAGCATAAACAGCGGGAAGGGAGCGGTTCTTGGAACACATCTCAATGTAGACACTGTGGTGTTGGGACAGGGCCAAAATGCTACGATCACATTAACGGCGAGCTGGGCAGGGGTATTCCCATACCGCTGCACATTTCACCAGCCCACCATGACGGGGTACCTGGTGGTAATAGGATAAACAGGCGAGAAAAATGAGACCCATACAGATTCAGACAAGTCAAGCACGGCCCGGAGGCTGCTAGAGATTTTGAAGTGGCTTAGATGGACGGGAGTAGCGCTTCTGCTCGTCACGGGCATCATCGATCTCTATTATGGAAACTCGTACGCCGGATTCTATGAGAACCTCTGGTATGTCATGGGAGGAATCTACATATTCGCCGCCATAGTCATAGCCGCCAACATAGAACCCCACTTCTCCCAGCTCACCGTCTTCGCCTATGCCCTATTTCTCTGGAGCCTATGGGCAACCACTGCGCTCGAGACAGGCGCTGGACTGGACGCGGTCGCGTATGCCGACAAGGCGGTAGAAGCGGTCTTGGCCATAAACATGGCCTTGCTGTTCCGGAGTACTCGACCGTCCAAAATTATGTAGGAGACCAGTGGCGGATTTCTAGAGTCCGGAGAGTTCTTCCTTCGCGTTACTCATTGAGCCTAGATACGTGTAGACTCCGGTCTTCAAGACTTTCAATGACAATAGGGCGCATTTCAGTCTGACCGCGCTGAGTTGTCCCCCTATGAGAGAGAGTATTTCTTCCTTCGAGATGTTCCGCGCATCGTCGAGTGTCTTTCCCTTCACCAGCTCTGTGAGCATGGATGCTGATGCTTGGCTTATCGCGCATCCTTGTCCGTTGAACCTGACATCCTTGACGCTGTCATTCCCGTCCAGTTCCAGCTGCATCTCTATAATGTCCCCGCAGAGCGGATTCGAATCCTTGGCCTTGATATGCGGATGATCCAGCGTCCCCTTGTTTCTCGGATGACGATAATAGTCGAGTATGATCTCGGAGTAGACAGAACTCAAATCTTGAAGACCCTTCCTGCGCGACCGAGAGACTCAACCAGTCGGTCTATTTCTCCTTCCGTGTTGTAGAGGTAGAAGCTGGCCCGTGTAGTGGCCGCCACGCCTAGTCTCTCCATCAGCGGCTGAGCACAATGATGACCCGATCTCACGGCGATTCCATCCTCATCTAGAAGAGAAGCCATGTCGTGCGCATGGATATCAGCCAGGTTGAAGCTTATGACCCCGCCCCGCGTATCAGAGTCTGCAGGACCGTAGATTCTCATGCCTTTCAATTTTCTCAGTGCGTCCAAGGCGTAGGCCGTGAGGTCTCGCTCGTGGTTTCTAATGTTCCGGAGCCCGATGTGGGACAGATACTCTACGGCCGCTCCTAGGCCGATAGCCCCGGAAATATCTGTAGTTCCGGCCTCGAACTTGAACGGCGGGTCCTTGAACGAAGCCTCGTACAGATGGACTTCGCGAATCATCTCTCCCCCACCCTGGTACGGCTCCATCTTTTCTAGAAGATCGCGCTTCGCGTAGAGAACCCCTATTCCCGTAGGCCCACACATCTTGTGGCCGGAGAACGCGAGAAAATCACAATCTAGATCCTGGACATCAACAGGCATGTGAGGCACCGACTGGGCGGCGTCTACCAAGACCCGACAATTGTACCGGTGAGCCTCCCGTACCATCTCTCTAACAGGGTTGATCGTTCCAAGAACATTCGACGCTTGAGTGACAGCAAAGAGTTTGATCCCGCCGTTTTCCAAATGCTGGCGGAAGTCGTCTCCCACTAGGCGCCCGTCGTCGGAGATCCCGACATACTTGAGCTGCGCTCCCTTGTCCCGAGCTAGCAGCTGCCAGGGGACGATGTTGCTGTGATGCTCCATCTCGGTGAGCATGATGCTGTCGCCTAGTCCGATGTTTGATCGGCCCCAAGAATGGGCGACTAGGTTGATCGCTTCTGTTGTTCCTCGGACGAAGATAATCTCTGAAGGGTCCTTTGCGTTGATGAGCTCGGCGATTCTCTTCCGAGCGGTCTCATAGGCGGCGGTAGCCTCTTCCGCTTGAGAATCGGAAAGTCGGCCCTGACTCTCTCTAGATCGTAGGATACAGCCTTCTCACTTGCAAGGACGGGTGCGTGGCGCTGCATGGGCTGTCCGGTTCTATCAAGTCTACGGTTCACAGGAGACGTTGTCAACTTGGGGTCAGTGCCTCCTTCAGACTTGACTTGCCTCCATCGACTTTGGGGATTAGGGTAGCATTCATCGGTTCCCGTTCCTCTACCATTGCTTCAACTGGAGGCCCGTCGGGGATGAACCTCATCCCTCCGGCGGCTATGTTCCTAGCCGCATTCACATCCCTATCGAGGAGCGTTCCGCAATTGGGACACCATAGCTTTCGCTGCGTGCCCTCTAAGGTCTTGCACCCGCACATCGAGCACCGCTTGGAAGTGTTCCTAGCAGGGACATAGATTAGTCTCACACCTTCCCATCGTCCCTTGTAGTCTATCTGACGCTGTAGCTCGCCATAGCTCCACGAATTCATTTTGGCCCGGTAGTTCGTGGATTGCCAATTTCCCTTCCGGTACAGGCGTCTGATCTTGGTCAGTCTCTCCATGACTATTCCATATCGTCTATTCTTTGCTTCGCTTACTATTCTCTTCGAGATATCATGTAGCAAGGGCTGGACACGGTTACGCTGTTTCAGACCGTACTTGCTATAGACGACCTGCCTTATTCGTGAATCGTTCCGCCTGAACCGGCTTGTCACATAACGGTAAGTAGATTTGATTCTTGTGACTTTTGACAGGTCGAATGATGTAGCTCTTTGATCTGTCGATGAGATCGTCACGTTGTCCAAGTTCCGGTCCACCCCGATGTATCCTTCAGGTTTAACCTGAACTACCTCTTTAGAGTAACTTATGCTGAGAACGCCTGGCGTAACAGTTACAGAACGGACCGTCATCCCGGACAGAACCCGTAGCGTGTAACCGTTTAGCTTGATGTGAATGAACGCTCTGGGCTTGACCGCGAGTCTGAGAAAGCCGTCCTGGATCTTGAACCCGCCACAGGATGCGTACGTCCTCAGCATTAGTTTGCGAGCGTATGGGAATGTGGCAACACGGTTCTCCCTCTTAGCCTTACGATAGTTTCGAAGGATTCCAGTCGCGGTGCTTACGGCGCAGAATCTATAGTACCCAGGTGTGCTCTTGTTGAGGCGATGATAGGCCTTCGAAGAGAGAGTCTTGAGAGAAGAGATGTCTTCTTCCATACCGACCGTGATGCAGACGTTCACCATGCGCCTGAACTCTTCGAGCAGCGGTAGAATCTCACCGGAAGCCTGATGTTTCTGACTAACCGCTCTAAGCGCAAGCATCCTTCCCAATCCTGCTGGTCCGAACCGTATTAGGACCCAAGTTAACAACTGGAGACTGGTCCGAACATACTGTCCCATGACAGGATGGTTCGAATAGTATTGTGAGAAAATTTTCGTTTTACGCGTGGTGATGCTCTTCGGGGCTACGAGCGCCTGTCGCCTGCTCCTTCCCCTTCGGGACGAAGCTATGCCCGCATCCGCAGGTTAGGTAGCTCTCGGGGAAGTTGAACTTGAAGCCCCCGCCCATCTCCGTCTCGACATAGTCGATTTCTGCGTCGCCGAGAAGGTCTGCGCTCTTTGTGTCAGCGACTATGTTGACTCCGTTCCTGTGCTCTACCACGTCCGTTGGGCTTGACTTGTCGAGTTTGAGACCGAACTGGTAGCCTGCGCAGCCTCCCGCCTTTACGAATACGCGTAGGGCTAGAGACTGGTCGCTTACCTGCTTGAGGTAGTCCTGGACCTTCGTCGCTGCCTTGTCGGTTATGCTAATTGCCATTTCTTCCCTATCCTCCTAGTTACTTTCCCCTTTTTAACCTTGAAGGTACCGCTAAGCGTCTCCGTGCCCGTTGGGAACGGCTTCCAGAACCTCTTTCTTCACCCAATCGTACCCCCTCGCCTCAAGCACATCAGCAAGCTCGGGTCCCCCAGACTTGACCATTCTCCCGTCGAGGAGGATGTGTACATAGTCGGGTTTGATGTACCTGAGGATTCTCTGGTAGTGGGTGATTATCATGACGCCCATCTCTGGGCCGACCAGCTTGTTGACCCCCTCAGCGACGATTTTGACAGAGTCTATGTCCAGACCCGAGTCTGTCTCGTCCAAGACGGCTATCTTCGGCTGGATAATCGCGAGCTGTAGTATCTCGCAGCGCTTCTTCTCTCCGCCTGAGAATCCCTCGTTGAGGTAGCGGGTTGCGAATGACTCGTCCATATCGAGGAGCTTCAGCTTCTCCTTCAACATCTTCCGAAAGTCGAGGACCGACAGCATCTCCTGTCCCAAGTCGCCCTTCTTTCCGCCTTGTCTGACCGCGTTGTAGGCTGTCCGGAGGAAGGTGGCGAGAGATACGCCGGGCACCTCGTACGGGTACTGAAAGGCTAGGAAGAGCCCTTTCCTCGCTCTCACGTCGGGGGCGAGTTTGACGATGCTTTCGTTGTCGAATAGGATGTCTCCCTTTGTGACTATGAACTTGGGGTGTCCCATCACGGTAGAGGCCAGGGTGCTCTTGCCGGACCCGTTTGGACCCATGATCGCGTGGATCTCTCCCTGCTTAACGTGAAAGTCTACGCCCTTGAGGATCTCCTTGCCCTCGATGGTTGCATGAAGATCCTTGATATCCAGCTGGCTCATTTGGGGTTACAGCCTGATTATTCCTTTGCTGGAGCTTAGTTCTATCCAGCCTTCCGGATGGTAGGTAGAATGCCTATACAACTGACACCCACAAAGATCAAGGGAAGCAAGTATCTCCTCATCCCCAAAGATCTCGCGCAGCTCCTAGAAATTGACGACGAGAGCATCCTCAACCTGACCATTGAAGATAGCGACAAAGGCCAACGTCTCGTCTACTCTATCCGAGAGAAATCTAGCAGCTCAACGGAAAGCTAGTCGCACAGAGCACCAAGATGAATACAAATGGGATTGGCGCCGGAGTTCTTCGTGTTGTTGGGGATCGTTATTTTCCTGGGTATGAGCCTCCTCAGCGCCTTACTCGATGACAGCTTGCCATCACGCCTCCAGTACCTGTTCCAGATCGCAGCGATGGTGGGGCTTGGAGAGCTTCTGACGAGTCAGGGATTTGTCAACTTGACACGGTTTTGGGTAGGCGTCGTCTATCTTGCGTCTGCCCTTTCTAGCGTCGTCGGCCTGAACGTCTACCTATGGGTACCGCGTCGGAGGATGGATATGGCATCGACCTTCTCGGAAACCGTGACGGTGCCGACCCTAATGATATCAGCAGTCTTCATCTATACCTTCCTAGGAAATGGCGGAGAACTAAGCTTCTCCCCCGCGTCAATACTTACCATAGCTGTCCTAATACTCGTGACCAGCCTCAGCATATTCGGGTTCTTACGTGAATTGTCCAAGCACGCCACCAAGAGTTCCGGTGGACCATTGTTATCGCCAACAGGCCCGGCGTCCACGCTTCCATGGACCCCAGAAAGAGGATTGGCATTGCCTCTGCCCTCTTTGCAGGGGGACGAGTGGGAGGAATCTAAGGAGAAAGAAGAGAGCCAGGAATAGCAGATGAAAAACGTGAGAGACGCCCTGGATCTCAAGCACAAGAAATCTCTCAGGCTGGGGCTCCTACTACTCTCAACACTAAGCATCCTCAGCGCGAGCGCCCTCGCCTATTCCAGGGTGGTATTTGAGAGGGCGCTCATCGTGGGCAGTGTAGGCGGGGTCGCCACCGTGTCAGGTTCGACGACCTCAGCAGGAGTAACCCTTGCACCTGCAACAATGCTCATTCTGGTAGTCTTGGCATTCGTCATCGGCCTCACTATATTCGGGCTCCTACGTAAAGTGTCCAGGCGCATCGGCAAAACTACCGGTGGACCAGAATCATCGCCGAAAAACCCAGTGTCTACGTCTCCTGGAGGGGAAGAGTGGGAGGAATCTCCAACGAAAGAAGCGGGTGAAGAATAGAAAGTGAAGTGTGAGAAGTGAAGGGTGAAAGAATGTGCGAGAATCAACCTCCGCAATAGTCGCGGAAGAGGAGTACAGGAGCGGTCAGCGAGTCTTCTGTTGTGGCTGTACCACGCTAGTTTCCACAAGGTAACACGAACTAGAAGAAGGGCGTCAGTGTCGCCGTTGCCTCTGGGAGATCTTGGATCGGAGGTGAGAATAACAGTATGAAAATTCTCAAGGTGGATTGGACAAAGAAGCGGGGTGCGATAGCTCTCATAGCGACGGGTCTGGTTGTCACAAGTTTCATTCTCGGTGGTTACATAGCAACTGGGAGTTGGAATCCATGGGGTCATCGCCGCTACTATCAGAATCTGGACGTGAATTTTGGCTACTGCGTTTCAGGTTCTCAGAACTTCTGTGACTCGGTTCACAACGTCATGTTCAACAAGGGTGTGCAGTGGATCGACCAGGCCATTCAGGGTACCACTGGTACTGTGACCAATGGTTGTTTCCCATCGGCTACTTGTGGCATGAAGTTCATTGCTCTCTCTGGGAGCGCGGTGACTTTTGCCGCCGCTGACAACACTTACGGAGCCAACGCGGGTCTTCCGACAAACTCTGGTGACTGCGCGGCCGTAGAAGCCAACAGCGCTACTGCTGAGCTCACTGCCAACGGCATGGGTCGCGCGGCGGCTACTACCAATACGCTTCTATCTGGAGCGACCGGAACAACCTCTCAACTGATAAACACCTTCACTGACGCTACAGCGGCTACGACTGTTCAGGATTCGTGTTTGGTAAGTTTTGCAACTGCCAACAGTGCTTCGAACATACAGCTTGCCGCGGCCAGCTTTACCGCGATAACGCTACAGGTTGGCGACACGATCCAGATCACCTGGACACTGACCTGGACCTGGAGCTAAAGCGTGTCACGCACCCCACTGAAGAAGTTTAAACCCGAAACTCGGATGTTTCAATCTCCGAGTAATCTACAGCAACCGATACTATGACTACGGTATCAGTTGCAAGTTCGGCATTTTACAGGCTTGCATTGATCGGGACCGGTTCGATACAGCAGGGAGTTGGCGGGGTGGGGCCGAAGCCCCTCCCAATGCTAGAGATACGCCAAGGAATGGCCCTTTGATACGCCTGAGGGTGCTTAGAGCTTACTAAATGCCATTCACATAGACCGGAAACACAGACTAGACCGGAGCCTTACGAATTGTACGAAACCGGGTTTATTGATAACGTGCTAGACCGAAGAGGAATACTTTGGGTAGTCGGCCGACCGAAATATGACAGGAAGAAAGGCCGCTAAGTTTTCTTTAGCTTTTCCGAGATTCCACGCGAGAGTCGGCCGCTTTGCTTTTGCTTCCAGTTCCGAAGGACAACATCACATGTTACAACATGCGTATTCGCCATCAACGCCTCCCACCCAGGGAGGAAGTTTTCCACGAGACCCGCACCGGTTACTACATTCCATGATATAGCTACAACTTTCACATCCACCACTCTCCTCGTAGACGACACGATTGAGATTACGTGGAGTATCCCATGGACATCGCCTTAATCGCCCAGTGCCGGGCTTCGTAAGCGTCAAACCCGTTTTTCCTTGGAGGAGAGTCGAAGCGCGAAAAGTTTCGTTGATTGCAATGCTGATTCTTGCAATCGTTGTAGTGGTAAGCATGCCTGTTGGTCATGCGATGACCAATGTTCACACTTTCTATCTTGGAAGCTCGACCGTTGGGGCTTGTAGTGGTAAGTGTGAAGGATTGACTACTTCAGCCGGAAGCGATGACACGACTACGACTCAGAGCGTCGTGATTGGTTCAAGTCCAACTCTGGATGCTAATGCTAACGCTAAGAGAACTGGCAGCTGGGTTTCTGGAAACACCTATACGGTGACTTCGTTTTCTACGACTTCAGCCGTTGACACGATTTTTGCAATCACTACTGTTAACGGATTGACTATTACTGAGTCAGCACCCTCTACTCCGGGAATAACTTGGGATGCCTCAGCAAGAAAGGCTCTTGCTCCAACGGGTTGTGCGGCATCTATGACAGAATGGGTTGGTCATACGACTGCAACGCTTTCTGCCGTCACTACTACGATCACCTTGAGTGGCACTCCGACTGGCTCTTCGACTGAAATCATAGCCTTCAACGGTGCTGAGGATCCGGCAGGAGTGTTCAATCCTTCCGATAAAGCCGCAGGATTTTCGAATACAGGCTCAAAATGTTCGGGTGGTTCAAGCACCGCCCCGAGTGCTACAAGCACCACGACTCTGAATGCCAATGATATGATTATTGGATTTTTCGGCGATGAAAATTCGATGACTGAGACTGCTGGAACAGGATTCACTCTTGACCTTACAGTTGCTACTGCTTGTTCAACAGGACCAGGTTGTAGTCTTGCTATCGAGCATAAGAGCGTTACTGCTACTGAAGCCGATACATGTCCTTTTGGAACATCTGACAATCGGTGGCTTGTGATATGTGATGCTATTCAGTCTGCTCCGAAATATTATGTTGTTGAGCCTGATGTCGGTGCTACGACTTTGACTGCTACGCCAAGTACTTCAACGCCGAGTGGGTACGCCTGGGTCTATGATACTTCTGGGCTTCAGGCTAATGCGATTAATGACATTCAATCTGGAACCTGGCAAATCGATCAAACTATTGGGCTGTCATCTATTACTGGTGCGCCAGTTGCCCGGCTCTGGGTTACGGTGTGGTCTTGCACGACTCACAGCTCAGGCACTTGCACGTTTCTGTTTAAGAATTGGGATACTGGAACAATAAATGTTGCCCTTCAAACCGCGGCCACAAAGAACACCTACACGACCGCGTCACAAGCTTCATTCGTTACTCCTGCTTTCCTGAGTGTTGAGTATTTCATCGTATGGCAATATTCTGGTAATACTGCGGCGGTAACCGTAACCCATACAACTGTTTCAGCCAAGAGCGACATAATCACTCCTGGCTGGGACACAACGCAGTCGTTGACCGCAAGTCTTCAAACTTCGGCAGTTTTGACGCGTCTCTCGAATATCTTCAAATCGCTTAGTGGCTCGCTGAGTTCAGCCTCAAGTTTTGTTGAGAAGACTTCAATCTTCAAAGTCATTGCGGCTTCAATCACAATCACGATGGGTAACATGGTTGCCAATGTGAATTCTGGAAAATTGACTTGTAACTCTAATCCTCGTTCTTGTTCAACCACTCTGACCGCAACCTGGACCATGGCTTCGGGTCATGCTGAGAAGAATTCTCTCTTCAGGTCTCTGACTGGTTCTCTGTCCCTCGCGGCTTCTCAAGTCAAGGCTCTCGCCAAGTCTTTGACTGGTTCACTGACTTTAGCTTCTGGCTTTGCCGAGAAGAGTTCGATCTTCAGGTCTCTGACTGGTTCACTGTCTTTGGCTTCTGGCTTTGCCGAGAAGAGTTCGATCTTCAGGTCTCTGACTGGCTCGCTGTCCCTTACGGCTTCTCAGGTTAAGGGTCTTGCCAAGACTCTGACCGGTTCACTGACGTTGGCTTCGGGTTTTGTTGAGAAGACTTCGTTGTTCAGGTCTCTTAGTGGCGCGTTGACCATGACTTCTGGCTTTGCCGAGAAGTCTTCCCTCTTCAGGTCTCTGACAGGT
>MNDT01000057.1 GCA_001915065.1 archaeon 13_2_20CM_2_53_6
CAGCCCATCCAAAATCCCGGTCCTCAACAACGGGCGTGTCAGAGCTCCACCCTACCCCTCTTATCCAGACGGTTTGATCACCCAGCCTCCTTGCTTTCTTGGCTGATGCAAGGACGAACACGATGCTTGCGTCGATCCCTTTGCTGGACTCTAGCTCCGTCAACGGCGAAGCCGCGACCGGAGAACTCATCACTCCCTCCCTATCGAGGCTAGCCCCGTGGACTCCTCGCGGGTTGGAGAGAGCGTTCTTCTTGTTCTTGACTGCGACCTGGGCACAGTCTTCTCGCTTAGTCGCGGAATCCTTGAGATACCTGGCCATCTCCATTCCGGCCAGGAATCGTGGATCTGCATCCAAATGATGATGTGTATAGATGGGATCGAAACCAAAACTTGTGATTTCGCTAGGGTTCAAGACGTCTGAGATCTTGCTGTGAGACTCGACTACGGCCACATCGGCGATTCCTGACATGATATGCATATATGCGGTCGCCAATCCGATGATTCCATCCGAGGAGACGGTGCACAATGGGCGGAGCACCGCGCCCAGCTGGTCAGGCATGTACTCGTCGGTGATGCTGATCCCTTCCCAAAAGTCCTCGGTACAGCAGACAAAGCTCTGAACGTCCCTCCGCGGATCTATGCCTGCATCCTCATAGGCCCGACTTGACGCCTCAAACATCAACTCTCGGGTGGAGAGCCCGGGAGTCATCGAATCGAAGCCAGCGTAGCCTGCGCCGACTATTCCGACTTGGAGGGGCAAGAATCCATCGGAAAAACGCGCCGTGAATTGTTCACTATAAGGATTCCGCGGAAGAATAACTCTTAGGGGATCGCAACTCGCACGGGAGTGCCGCAGCTAGTGCAGAAGTTAGCGGCTGGAGAGAGGGGCTGGCCGCAGGATCTGCAGTAGATGGGACCCATCATAGGTTGCATTGGTGGCTGCGCTTGGATCATCGCCTGGCGCTGATGCTCCTTCCGCGCAACAGCGACCGCGACCAGAACAGCGATGAGTATTGGTGGAATTATTATCGTGATCAGCTCTGGTAGACTGAAGACCTTGGCGACAAGAGACCCGGGACCAGAAATGTCATGGACTTGGTTCGAAGTTATGCCGTAAGGCACTGAGATATGGACAGAATAGGAAGAAGGAGGCAGTTGTGGGAAAACCACTTCGCCGTCGCTGTTGGTCCGTAGAGTCTGATTTGTCGAGTCGGGAAGGTACATTATGATTGTTGCGTTCTTGACTGGGAGGGAGTAAATGTAGCCCGAGGGGGAGGGGACTATTTGGTTCTGGTAGTTTGTGTAGACTATGGTTCTGCTGGAATCGTCTAGAGAGATCCAGTCTGGGGTGATGTTCCTTCCGTCCTGGTCGATAAAGGAGAACGACATGTTCGTGCCAGTGCATGTTAGAGCAAGGGTGGGGGACCATAGGACCATCGTGGTAGGGTTGATAAGGTTGCCACATTCATCCGGCCCGGGGGTTGGAATGTTGCTTCCCGACAGAAAATCATTCGGGAGGTTTTCTATTTCAGCGACGCCGTATGGATTTGGAAGGCAGGAATTGGGGCTTTGTCCGCAGCCTATGTGGACGTTTCCCGTTTGAACTGGTTGGAATGCGTTGGGATTCGTTGGGGCATACTTTAGGTTCTTGAATTCGGCTGGGCCTATTGTGTCAGTTCTAACAGTAGTTTCCGCCACTTCAGAAAGAGCAGCAACTGCGTTATTCCCTGTTGTGCCTGAGCCCAAGTTGTACGTATTGCCAGCAGGCGGACTGGAACCAAGGTACTGATTGTCCATGTAGAATGCCCAAACACCATTTCCGGTGTGGTTCATGGTGTAGGTATGCCAAGATCCAATTGGCCCTGCGGACCCTGCGGGTCCGATGATTGGGGGAGAGGTTGAATTGTTAGGTGGGAAAAACTCGTAGAACCAAGCACAACAATAGAACTGGCCACTGGTTGTTAGTCCGTTGAGGTATCCTACTTGGACGAAGGCATTGTTGGACAGGAGACTACCTACCCAGTAAGAATGCGCATCATTGTTGAGCTTATCATATACTGTTCTTATCATCACGCTAGCACCAACGCTGTTGCGCGTGCTGCTGTCGCCAATTGCACCTTGCTGGAACCAGTAGGGGTCCCCAGGACTGGCACTTGACACTCCCATAGGGCCCTGCCGAATCGGTAGAGGCTCTCCCGTGACAGGATTAGTGGAAGTCTGAAAATGATTTCCCACAGGTCCTCCTAGGGAGAGCATGGCTAGCGCAGCTACGACCATCAAGCTCAGATTCTTCGTCTGGCTTCGCGGCAGCCTCATCACAGACCTATCATTGGGCCTGTCTCCCTGGTGCTGAAAAACGTGTTGTCCCTAAACGTTAAACAATTCGAGGATAGTCCCTGCCTCCCGGAGAACATCAGCAATGGGATTTCTAATTCAAGAACAGAAAGAACTCGTCGAAATGATGTACGGACCAGCCGCTGAGGACTATCTTCTCATACTAGACTCGCTGGGCGACTTCTTCGAGAAAGAAATCGAGCCGACGGCACGCCAGATCGATGTGAAGGCCGAGTTTCCTCGTGAGAATATTCGGAAGCTCTTCGAGCAGGGCTTCACCAGCATGGGTTTTCCGAAAGACTTTGGCGGGCTAGAACTCCCCTGGCCTATCTACGTCGCGGCTATGGAGATGTGCGGAAAGGCATGCGCCAGCACCGCCCTATCACTCGCAATCCATGGCACCTGTTGCGAAGGTGTGCGCCAGTTCAGTAACCCCGGCCAGAAGAAGGAATATCTTCCCCAGATGATTAGCGGCAAGAAGTTCGCCGGCTTCTCCCTGACAGAGCCAGGGGCCGGCTCCGACGCGCGGAACTTGCAGACGACCGCGCGTCTTGAAGGTGGGCAGTGGCTCGTTAATGGTACAAAGATGTTCACGACTAACGGTGGCTACTGTGATCTCTACTTCCTCTTCGCCAAGACTCCGAAAGGTCCCTCGGCGTTTCTCGTGGATGCAAAGCTCGCAAAGTCTAGCAAGCATATCGAGAAGCTTGGCTACCGAGGATCTGTCACAGCGGAAGTGGTCTTTGAGAACGCCCACGCTCCCAAAGAGAGCCTGGTCGGGACCGAGGGGGAGGGCTTCGAGTATGCAAAGAAGATGCTCTATGGGGGGCGAGTAACCGTCGGTGCTATCAGCACGGGAATCGCCCGAGCCGCGTTTGACAAGGCTGTCAGATATAGCAAGGACCGAACCGCGTTCGGCAAACCTCTCTCTGATTTTGAGATGATACAGTCAAAGCTGGCAGATATGCTGACGGATATCAACGCGTCCCGGTTGATGGTGTACCGGGCGGCGCACCTGAAAGACCGAGGGAAGCCTTTCGAGTCTGAAGCTGCCCAGGCGAAGCTGTTCGCGAGTGAGAAGTGTCTGAGGGTCTGCGATGAGGCGATCCAGATACACGGCGGGTATGGGTATGCTGACGAGTTTGACGTTCATCGTCACTGGAGAGATGCTAGGCTCAACACTGTCGGTGAGGGAACCTCGGAGATAATGCGACTCCTAGTCTCGAAGAACATCATCAAAGGCCCCTAGACCATGGTCAAGGGCTCAGCCGCTTCTCGTAGAGGCTGGCTCTTCCTCTAGGCTCGACAACGTCACCGCGATAGACGAATCCGGCCCGCTCATAATAGTCTCGAATCTTCCGATCTTCAGCCAAACAGCTGAGTCTGAGAAACCTCTTACCTGCACTCTTGGCTTGGGCCTCGGCCCACTTCAACATCTCAAGCCCAATGCCCTTCCCACCAGAGCCAGGTCTTATCGCGAGCTTGTGAATGTAGCCGGCGTCCGCCGGCCGTTCCCCCCAGAACAAAGAATCAGTCCACTGGAGGATGAACGTCCCCACCGTCAGGTCGTCGACCAGCGCAATGTAGACCTCTCCTTGAGAGATTTGATCGAGAAAGGACTGACGCGAGAATTCTCCCGGCTTCCAAACGCTTGGAATCTTGTGTTCTTGAAGCCATGTGGCGGCCTCGTCAAGAATTCCAAGCACGATGTCGACATCAGTTGACCTAGCTGGCCTGAGGCTGATCTGAACGGGGGCCAAGGATGTGCGTGAACCTATGTCTACCATACGGCTCTTGGATTTTTCCTTTTACCAGCATTTTCCACGCCGATAGAATCGAAAAAGGCTCGGAACAAGCCCTGATCGCAAATATGGGCGTGCGATCTGACCTCACAACATTTTCACGCTGACCTCCACCATTACGAAAACGCTAGATTGGCCGATTCTACCCCCTGAACCGTAAAACTCTCCCATATTGGGTTCAACTGGCGGGACCCTCTCCAGAAAATCTCCAAAGTGTTGATCCTCACGACGCAAGATTGCTTTTCCGGAACCGTAGATGAGCGAAACGGGCCTTGGGGGACCTGAAGCTTATTACCGCCGGTGAAAAGAGAACACGCATCTTATCGGGTCAGATAGTGTTCAGACAGGCTAGAGGCTTGGGACGAGCATGAGGGTTCTCATCATCGGAGCAGGCCGCATAGGAATGCACCTGATCCGGTACATCTCCATGAGCGATGATAACCAGCTCACCGTGATAGAAAAGAAGCTCGAGCGGTGCCGGGAAGTGTCGAACGTGTCAGACGCGACCATTCTGAACGAGGATGGTTCCAAGCCCGATATTCTCAAGAAGGCAGAGGCCTCGCAGACCGACCTTCTTCTCGTCGCGACCAGCGACGACCGGGCCAACATCTCCGCAACGAGGCACGCCAAGAACGAGTTCGGGGTTCCTCGAATAATCTCAGTGGCGAACAGTCCCAAGAACAAGGAGCGATTGACTGAGGCCGGCGCCGACATCGTCATCTGCCCGGTCGAGCTTGCCCTCCGAGACTTTGAGAACCTGCTCGCACGGGACCGCGCCACCACCCTGATCTATAGGCCGGAGCTTGACCTGCGCGTCGCCGAGACGACCATACCGCTCAACGCCACCCTCATCGGAAAGAAGATCCACGAGATCAAGATGCCGGACAAATGCAGGGTCGCCCTCGTCTGCAGGGATAACACGTACGTCTTCCCTGAGCCTGAACTGGAGCTAAAATCTGGGGATAGGGTCCTGCTTCTGGGTGATGCGCCTTCCGTCGCGCGAACAGTGGAACTCTTAAGGTCAGATGAAACAGCCTAGCGGCCATCAGACGCTGGAATCAGAGTGGCCTTCAACATATTCGACCTATTCACCAGCACACCGGCAATAGAAATCCTCACCGTACTGCTGATCTTCCTCCTCACCTACCTCGTCGTCCGGCTCTACAGGATCATCATAACAAGGATCGCCGGGACAGTCCCATCGGGGCTAGTAGCCAGCCTACAACAGATCGGCTCCTGGGCCATCTGGCTTCTCGGCGTCATCATCATCCTCAACACGCTGAGCGTACCCATACTCCTTCTTCTAGTGCTACTCTTCCTCGGCGGCCTAACAATGATCACGGCCTACAGGAGCGTTCTGACAGACATGGCTGCCTCCCAGTTCGTATCCACCTACCAGCCGTTCAAGGTTGGAGAATGGATAGAGATCCAGGGCCACTATGGAAGAGTCTTGGAGCGGAATCTCATACAGACAAAGATCCTCACACCCGACAATGAAATAGTTGTTATCCCGAACTCGATCCTTCTGAGAAGGACGATCATCAACAGAACCCGATCGGGAGGACTACGGGTCCAGATACCGGTCACGGTCGAGACAAGGATCAATCTGAAAAAAATAGAAGACTACCTCCTGGGCATTGCTGGGGAGATAAAAGTGGACCTTCTTCCAGACTCGACGCCTCAAGTCCGAGTTACCCAGGTATCTCCACAGGAGACAAGTCTCCTCTTGCTACTGCAGATTGCGAATCCTGCCAAACGCGACCAGATAATATCCGATGTCCAGAAGAGATTCTACGAGCTACTCTCCGAGCTCGCCTAAGACGCGAGAACCGGTCCGGGCTACCGAACTCTTCTTTCTAACTCTGGTGTAGGCGAAGAACAGTAGGAGTCCAAAGCCCATCCATATGCTGCCGAATTCTCTGCCGAGGGGGTGGAGGATGACAACCAGCAGCCAGATTGTCAGGTCTGCGATGACTGATAGTACTCCTATGATTGGAATGGTGTAAGACTCGTCCGGTAACGCATTCTTCTTCCAGAATGGTTTGATAGTTATACTGCCGGGTGTCTTGAAGGGGCGAAACATCGCCCTGTCAGTATTCCGTAGTGAGATGAGGCTTAGGCCAACTATGACGTAAGCGATCAGTGCGCCGAAGTTGTACAGTTGTGCGGCAAAGTTGAGTTCGCCTGAAAATGCGATGGCGATAGAGATCGAAGAGAAGACGATTATCGAGATGAACGGGGTATTGTACTTCCTGTGAAGCATTCCGAACACTCTCGGTATTGCGCCGTCCTGACTCATGGCGTAGGTTATTCGTGACGCTCCGACAATTCCGGCATTCGCGGCCACGAGCAGTACTGATATTCCGAGGAGGGAGGCGAGACTGGCTAGAATCCAGCCGTTCGGGAGCGCGAGCGCGATGAAAGCCACCGGGTCGTTGATGCTGGTTGGGTTGTTCAGAAAATCTTGAACGCTCCTAACTCCGACGGCGAGGGTCGAAAAGGAGAGGGAGGCTGCCACGGTGGCGGCGCTTATGAGAAAGACGGCTCGTGGAATGTTCTTCGCCGGTCTCCTAGTTTCTCCGGCGCTCTGCGAGATGACCTCGATGCCGAGGTATGATGACATGGCTATCGTGATCGCGTAGAGAAAGTTGGGGTAGGTTGGCGAGGTTCCGAAATGGATCGTGTTGAGACCTGGCCTGAACGAGAAGAGGTAGCCTGTGCCTAGTATGATGGCAATTCCCGCGATGTTGAATAGGACTAGAAAGTATGAGAACTTGGCCGATTCTGCTATCCCGAAGATGTTGAGGATCATTAGCAGAGCCGTCGTGGCTGCGGTTGCCGAGCCGATGAGGAGGGGAGCGTTTAGCTGGGGAATGAAGTATCCTAGGTATCCGATTGCCGCTAGAGCCGAGATCGCGGTTGTTACGACATAGTCGAGTAGTAGCGCCCAGGCTGCGAGGAAGGCAATATTCTGTCCGAATGCTCTTCTAGCGTAGACGAATGCTCCACCAGCTTGATGGTATAGGCTAGCGAGTTCCGCGTAGCAAATCGCTGTTAAGACGTAGGCTATTGTCGCGAGCAGGTAGGCGAAAGTCGCGGCCGCGCCTGCGTAGATGATTACGAGTCCGAGGGTGAAGTATATGCCCTCGGCGACGTCGGCGTAGCCGAAAGCGAAGTTTCCGAGGATGCCTATGTTACGTCTTAGTCGTCGTCCACGTTTCTGGGCCATGGAGTGCGATCAAGAATCCTGGAAGGGCATGCCTGTGGAGCTGACGAGGCTCGGTGGACTACTAGATAATAAGGTGTGACGAGAGAGTCGTCTGTTGATGCGAGCGGACCAGATAGTGGGTTGAGACGATCGGGCTATTCCTTGAGCTTCTCAAGCCTCTTCTCTATCAGCTCAACCTGTCTGGACAAGAAGGACCGATAGGCTCTAAGAAGCTTGACCTGTTGTGGCTTCGTCTGAGTGTCTATGCTGGTCATTGTCCGCTTGAACGTCTCAGACGCCTTCTCCAATGTATCGTCAATTGTAGAGGATACTTTCGGGCTCACGTCTTTGACAAACCTGTTGGTCGAGTCAACCCAGTTCTTACTAGCCGAGGCGAGGTCTCTCCGGGCATGGTCAATGTCCCTCCGCACCCTTTCGAGTGCCGCTTTGATGTCTCGCCGCGCTTCTTGAGATGTGCTCTTTGACGACAATTCTCCCTGTAGAGCTTCTCTTCCTGAGATAAATCTTCAAACTTGAACAAGTTCACCCGGCTGAACCAATATTACCCTGAGACTTGTTGCAAGGACCAGCATGAAGGGTGTGAAGGAGAAGGTCTACCATGCCTGGAAGACTGGCACGTTTCCCAGCCCGGCTACGAAGACGCTGGGCATCAAGATACTGGAACTCTCCGAGGGACGATCACTGGTCGAGATGATGGTCGACCCGAATCATCACAACATGTCGGCAACAATGCACGGGGGCATAATGGCGGATATCGCCGATGCTGCGATGGGAATAGCAATCGCAACCACGATCTCGCCAGAGGAGGACTTTACGACCATGGAGATGAAGATCAGCTTCCTCAGACCCCACATCAAGGGACCCTTGAGAGCCGAGGGAACCGTGGCGAAACGGGGAAAACGGGTCGCTTTTGCCGAGGCCGTGCTGACGAACAAGCAAGACCAGATAGTGGCGAAAGCCAACGGCACCTGGCTATTCCTAGACGCTTAGACTGCCCGGCCCCGTCATCCAAGCGTGTCTCTTTCCAGTCTAGGGGCCTTGCGGGGCGTGTGTGTCGGCCCCGAGGGTTTTGGAAATAAGAATTCTCGGTTTTTCTTTTCACTCATATTTTTTTCGGATGTGGAATTTGATGTTTCGATTTATTGGAGGTAGGAGTGTGAACGTGGAGTGGGCTAGACTTCGAGTCGGACCCGGTACTCGCCGAACACGTTTCTCAACGTGTCGCTGATCTCGCCGACGGTGCATTCAGACCGGACTGCCCCAAGTATGTCGCTGAGCAGGTTCTTGTCCTTCCGCGCAGAACTGGCCAGCTTGGCGAGCGCATTCTTGGCCTTGGCCTCGCTACGCTGTCTCCGGAATCTCCGTAGCTGCTGGACCTGCAGTCTTTCTATGCGGGGATCGATCCGATGGATCTTCACCTCTCCTGGATGCTCTTCTCTGAACCGGTTTACGCCGATGATGATGCTCCGATCCTCATCTATCGACCGCTGCTGCTGGTAGGCACTCTCCTGGATCTGTCTATGGACGAACCCGGACTCGATAGCCTTCCTTGCCCCTCCAAGCCTTCGCACATCCTCCATCAGCCGGGATGCGCGATCCTCGATGATTCTCGTCAGCTGCTCGACGTAGAAACTTCCTCCTAGGGGATCGGCGGTTCGCCGGACGCCGGATTCGTATGCGATTATCTGCTGGGTCCGTAGCGCGATCCTAACAGACTCCTCGGTGGGAAGGCCCAGCGCCTCGTCGCGAGAGTTCGTGTGGAGAGACTGGGTCCCTCCAAGGACAGCCGCTAGTGCTTGGATGGCAACCCTGGCGACGTTATTGTCAGGCTGTTGAGCAGTCAATGTCTCGCCACTGGTTTGTGTGTGAAAACGTAGCTTGGCAGACTCCGGATTACGTGCTCTGAAACGCTTTCTCATCAGGCCCGCCCAGATCCTCCTCGCGGCTCTGAACTTTGCAATCTCTTCGAGGAAGTCGTTTCTGCACGCGAAGAAGAATGAGAGTTGGGGCGCAAAATCGTCGACTCTGAGTCCCCGAGCTATTGCGGTCTCAACATACTCTATCGCGTTCGAGAAACAGAAAGCCAGCTCTTGAACAGCGTTGGCGCCTGACTCTCGGATATGATAACCGCTGACGCTGATCGGATGCCAGTGAGGCATCTTGAGGGCACAGTACTCGATGAGGTCGACCGCGAGTCTCAGCGAGGCTTCCGGGGGATAGATGTAGGTATTCCTTGCAATATACTCTTTGAGAATATCGTTCTGCGTCGTGCCCCGCAGGACCTGTTGCTGGACGCCCTGTTCCAGACCAGCCGCGACGTAGAGTGAGAGGAGTATTGGAGCGGTCGAGTTTATCGTCATGCTCGTGCTGACGTGTCCAAGGTCTATGCCATCGAACAGTCGTCTCATGTCGTCAATGCTGCTGATTGCTACTCCGACCCGGCCCACTTCGCCTTGAGACCTCGGGTGGTCCGAATCGAGCCCTAGCTGGGTCGGAAGGTCGAAGGCTGTACTGAGTCCTGTCTCGCCGTGGGAAATTAGATACTTGAACCGCCGGTTGGTCTCCCTGGCTGAGCCGAAGCCGGTATACTGGCGCATGGTCCATAATCGGTCAAGGTACATTGAGGGATAGATTCCCCGCGTGTACGGATACTCGCCGGGCTTTCCAACCAACCGGGTCCACCTGGCTGGAACGTCCCGAGCACCGTATACTACCTTCACCGGGATTCCCGAGTCTGTTGTTTTCTCGTCAGGCATTTGGTCCCGCGTCCAGTCCCGCTATAATCTTCACAAGCTTCCCAGCAGCAGTCTCAGGGTCCAACTCCTTCCTTGAGACTTGGCCCAGAAGCTGACGCCAAGACTTCTCTCCCTTCAGACGATTGATCGTCTCGCTGTAAAAGTCTGAGAACGCGGCTTCCACCAACTCCGCTTCCAGCCGCTGTCTCATTCTCTCTTCTCTCAGACCGTGCTCGTCCAAGAACTTCTCGAACTTTTCAAGAGTATCGACAAAAGCCGGGACCCCGGTTCCCTTCAAGGCTACGGTCTTCAGCACGGGAGGCCTCCAGCCTTTCTTCTCCTGCACACCGCTGGCAATGTTGAACATAGTCTTCGCAGGATTAACAATATCCGCCTTGTTTACAACGAAAATATCGCCGATCTCGTTGAAGCCGGCCTTGAACGCCTGAACCTCGTCCCCGAGCTGTGGCATCAAAACTACTACTGTCGCGTCGACCGCCGTCGCCACTTGGACCTCCGTCTGGCCCGCGCCGACGGTTTCGACAATTACCACGTCCATCCCGGCCGCGTCAAGAACTCGAATAGTATTCCTTGCTGCTCGAGCCAGACCCCCAACATCACCTCTGGACGCCATGCTGCGAATGTAGACCTCTCTCTCGAGACTATGATCCATCATCCGCAATCTATCTCCAAGCAAAGCTCCACCAGTGAATGGGCTCGACGGGTCAATAGCGAGCACTCCTACTCTCCGGCCCCTCTTCCGGTACTCCTCGATCGTCTTGTCGACAAGCGTACTCTTGCCGGTCCCGGTAGGACCGGTGATGCCGATCGTGAACGCCTTGCCAGTTCGGGGATAGATCTCCTGGATCAGCCTACGCCGGTCCGGTCCGCCGCCCTCAATTATCGATATAGCCTTCGCGAGGCTTCTGTGATCGCCCTTCAACACTCCCGAGGCCAGTTCACCTACCAAAGTAGAGTCTTGATCGAGAATCCCTCGAACCGTATTTCAACGTTCAGAGAACAACCTTCCGGGGGATAATGGAGAAATACGAAAACTCTAGCCTGAGGGTTGTCTCGTGAAAATTTTGGCGAAAGGTTACTGGAAACAGACCCTGCAAGGAATCAGGAAGAAGCAGAA
>MNDT01000017.1 GCA_001915065.1 archaeon 13_2_20CM_2_53_6
AAATGCGACATGCAATTGGGAGCGATCAGCAGATATCAGTCTGTTGCAAGCTCAGCGTCAGGCCGACACGTTCGACTCACGCTTTTTCGATAGCCTCCAGACTATTCGTTCAGCTTGGATCTTCAACGCTTAAGGGCAGGCTGAGGCCTTCGCAGAGGAACGAGTCTGCCGTGGCTGTGACGTGTAGCTTTAGACCCTGTGACTGAAGTGTGAAGAATCAAATCAGGTTCGGATGCCGAATCTTCCTCGCGGCCAATGAACCCTTCCAGCGCATTGTAGAGTGGGCACAGTTCTGCGAGAAACACGGCTTCGACTCCGTCCTCATAGACGACCATCTGCTCTACGGGACGGAAGCCGCAGCCGCACCCGAACCCTTCACCACCCTTGCCACAATCGCCGCCGGGACCCGGAGGATCAGAGTCGGAATCGCAGTAACCGACCTCGTCCGACGCCACCCTGCCATCATAGCCCAGACCCTCGCCACACTGTCCAACCAGTATCCAAAACGGCTCTTCCTCGGACTCGGCACCGGCGACCCGATGAACCAGTCACCCTTCGGACTCCCGACACAGCAACGCTACAGCAGACTACGAGAGGGCCTCGGGATCATCCGGCAACTCTGGAACTCGAGCATAGACAAGCCTCAGACTTTCAAGGGCCGCTTCTATACGCTCAACAACGCGTACCTCCAGGCTGGTCAAGACAAACAGCCAGTCCCGCCGATCTATCTGGCAGCCTTCGGACCCAGGATGCTGAGGCTCACGGGGGAGGCGGCGGACGGATGGATACCGCACTGTCACACTCCCACAACCTACAAGATGGATCTGGACATCATCAGAGCATCGGCCATTCAGGCGAAACGTGGTTTCGACACTTTCAGCCCAGCATACTACACACTCTCCTCCATCTCAACGAACCGTAGAGAAGCAGACCGGAACGTACTCGGCCCAGCCAGATACTTCCTCGCCCTGATACCCGAGGCGTTGAAGAAGATCGATCCCGGAGCAAACCATCCCGGCCGAATCTGGGAAAAGATTCCATATCCGAAGGATCAGCGGGAGACAATCCGGAAGATCGCCATAGACATTCCGGAATCAGACGCCTACAACACAGTCATCCACGGGACCCCGGACGAGTGTATCGAACAGATCGAGAACTACCGGAAGGCCGGCTGCAACGAGTTCATGCTGACCTTCGTCCCCAAAGGAGGATTATGGGCTTCAGCAAATCTTCTGTCACAGATACGACTCTTCTCCAACGAGGTTCTCAGCAGATACTAACGATTCTGTCTAGTCTGGTTTCGATAGGGTCCAGACTGTTGGTGATGATCGTGGGACTATTTCGCGCGGGTTGCTGCCGCTTTGGCGGCGAGTGCGGCGAATTCCTGACGGCCGTAGGCTGTTCCTGCGAGTCCCCAACCTCCCTCCGCCGCCTCGGTTAGTATCACCCAAGTGCGACTGGCTTGGTTCGGGTCGCCTGAGATCCGAGTGACAATCTCGGTGATTTCTTTGACGAGTTGCTTCTGACCATCACGGGTCAAAGCGGCTGGAGGAGTAATGACCTGAATCCGGACAGTCCGGGCGGAGTCGGTGGCTGCGGTGTGAACCGCGTGCGGATCCATTCGATGGATGAAAGCCGCAGTATTGTTGAGATGAAACGGGCCAGGTGTCGACACACCCTCAGCACGTAGGACAGCCATAGTCAGCTCGTGGCCAAGCCTACCATCGGAACCCGGCGGGAAAAGATCTGCTGGTGCGTAGACATCAATCATTGGCATTGTAAACGATAGGCGCTGGCAAAAAAGACAGCTAAATAGCTTGTTGGCTCACGAGCCACTAGGAGACATAATGCCAGTTAGAAGAAGAAAACGCACCATCTCCGATTACATGTCAACCAGGAAGAACGATTATGTGACATGCGCAGCGGTCGAGTCGGCACGAAAGATAGGCAACCAGTGGCGTCTGATAGTAATCAGATATCTCTTAGAGCGGCCCATGAGGTTCAACGAGCTGCTCAGAGTTGCCTGCGAGATTGACACGAAGACACTCTCTCGAGTCCTCAAGTATCTTGCCTCAGAGAAAATCGTTCAGAGACAGGTTCTCGGCACACAACCCTTCACCGTCCGATACGCGTTGACGGACAAAGGGGAGCAGATAAGACCCATAATGCAATCTCTGAAAGCATGGGGAGAGACCTGGATATTGGGCGACACTTCCTTGGAAACTAGACAGAAATCATCAGCTCTGGCGCCGTGATCTGTGCAGTGATAGGTAACCAAATAACGAGCATGAGCACTACTGTATCGACAGGCGTTAGATCGCAGTCAACGATGAGTAATCTCCAATCTCACAGGCCGCCTACCTTCGGACTTAGTATTACTCCCTACAGTAACAACGTAGACGAAATCTTCAAACTAGCAAAGACAGCTGACGCTTTGGGCTTAGATATTGTCGGAATTCAGGATCATCCGTACAATGGGAGCTTCTTTGACACTTGGACACTAATTAGTGCTCTAGCTGCTTCGACGAGGAAGATTCGGTTTTTTCCCGATGTAAGTGATCTTCCGATGAGAGCCCCGGCGATGCTGGCAAAAGCTGCTTCCACGCTAGACATCTTGACGAAAGGACGCATAGAGTTAGGTCTGGGGACGGGGGCGTTTTGGGACGCGATCCAGTCTTGGGGTGGTAATAGGAGAACTCCCAGAGAAGCTGTTGCCGCGTACGAGGAAGCATTGGAGGTCATCCAACTTATCTGGAACTATGGCAAGGGTCGCAACCGCGTAAGTTTTCCTGGAAAGTATTATCGTCTGGATAACGCCCAAGCGGGCCCGAGCCCCTACCACAAGATGGGCGTTTGGACCGGCGCGTTCGGACCGCGGATGATGGGAGTCATTGGCAAGCTTACTGATGGCTGGGTTGCTCCGCTTAGTACGTACATGTCAGGTGATGAGATCAAGGCCCGGCAGCGTCTGATCGATGAGTCTGCAAGAAGGAACGGCAGATCGCCCGAATCAATCAGACGGATCGCTCAGCTTGTCGGGGTGATCGATGAGAAGGAGCGACCGGAGAGATCTGAAAAGAAACCGTTCTTCCTGCATGACAAGAGTCCATTCACGGGCTCCACTTCGGAATGGGCCGACTGGCTCGTCTCCTGCTACAACGGTTTAGAACAGGACACGTTCATCTTCTGGCCAGCCGCGGAAGGTCAAGAGGAGAGCCAAGTCCGTCTTTTCGCAGAACAAGTCGTTCCGAAGGTACAGTCATTAATCAAGGGATCCAAATGATCGATCTCAACTGGGACTTGGAAGAATCCGTCTCGGTCAACCTACGACAAGGCCGAAAACTACCATCAGCTGACGCAGACACACTGGAGCAGACTTTTTGGACACGCAGCGTCACGATGAGTCGATCTTCTCACATCTCGTGAGGAGACAAATCAGACGGAGGTGTTAAGATAGAAATGAAAAAGGTCATTCCGCTCATCATTCTCGCCCTACTCGCCGTACCAGCATCGGTAGCTTTCGGAAGTTCTAGTAATGCATCGAATATCGTCAAACCATCCGTCGTTCTGATTCATGGCGCTTGGGCTGATGGTTCAAGCTGGAGCCGGGTCGTCAGCCTCCTACAGACTCACGGCTACACGGTCTATGTCCCGCCCAACCCGCTGCGCGGTCTAACCTCCGACTCGGCCTATATCGCAAGCTTCCTCCAGACCATCACCGGCCCGATCATCCTGGTCGGCCACTCTTACGGAGGAGCAGTCATCACCAATGCCGCCACCGGGAATCCGAACGTGAAAGCTCTCGTCTACGTAGACGCCTTCGCGCCCGACCAAGGAGAATCACTAGCCTCGCTCTCCAGCGTCCCACCCCCAGCTGGCCAGTCACCATCCTGCGTCTCGGGAGACCCGACACAGGTCTTCAACTTCGTCCCATTAAACGGCGGAGACGTTGATCTCTACGTCAAACCAAGCCTCTTCCCATCCTGCTTCGCCAACGATCTCCCACCCAATGAGGGAGCAGTCCTCGCATCGACCCAACGCCCGTTCGCTCTCAGTGCCTTACCACAGCCATCAGGAGTGCCTGCATGGAGGTCAATCCCGTCCTTCTACCTCGTCGGCACCATTGACAATGTCATTCCACCATTCGCACAATTGTTCATGGCTCAGCGCGCCAACGCCACCATCGTCCAGGTCCGAGCATCACACCTAGTGATGATCTCTCACCCCAACGCAGTCGTGGGCCTGATCGATGAAGCCACACTCTCCTTACAGGGCAGCCTCAAAACGAGTTCACAACAAACACTCGCGCCCACCATCGCCTGACCACGGCACAACAAACCGCTAGAACAAAAACATCCCGATTGCCTTCCCATCCCCTTCTGTTAATGGGGATGTGGGAAGACTCCAGAGCCCGACTCTTGCAGGCAAAATTGAACGGAACTTGGACTAGACCGCGACTAGATTCTTCTCTGCCCTTTTCAACAGAACAGCATTTGTAGCAACGATTATCGAGGATGCGCTCATTAGCAAAGCGGAAACTTCGGGTCGAAGGATTATTCCAAAGTTGGGATAAAGGATGCCAGCCGCAATGGGTATTGCGAGGATGTTGTAGAATGAAGCCCAGAACAGGTTCTGCTTCATCTTGATGATAGTTGCCTTGCTGAGCCTTATCGCCCGCAGGACATCTGAAGGGTCTGACTTCATCAGGACCACCTTCGCCGTCTCTATCGCCACGTCCGTGCCGGCCCCGATAGCAATCCCGATGTCTGCCTGAGCCAGAGCTGGCGCATCGTTGACGCCGTCGCCTACCATAGCGACAAATTTTCCTTCATCTTGCAGCTTCTTGACGAACGTTGCCTTGTCCTTTGGGAGGACATCGGCAAATACCCGCTTGATCCCTACCATTCTCGCGACCGCCTCGGCGGTAACCAGATTATCCCCAGTTATCATGGCCGTCTCAATCCCCAGCTGGTTCAGCCTTGACACTGCCACTTTAGCCATCGGCTTCACAGTATCAGCCGCGCCGATAGCCGCTATGACCTTGCCATCAACGGCCAGAACCATTATCGTCTCGCCCTTCTCGACGAGTTGATCGATCTTCGCTTGGAGGGGACCGGTATCGATACCGCTCTGTTTCATCAGCTTCACAGTTCCCACCAGCACCTCCTTTCCTTCGATGCTTGCCCTAACTCCCAGACCCGACAAGTTTTCGAAGCGTTCGATCCTTGTCGGTAACTGCAGATGTCTACTCTTCACCTCCTCAAGTGCAGCGTTGCTCAACGGGTGGTTCGAGTCAACCTCAGCCCCACCAACGAGTCTCAGAGCAGCGTCCTCATCCCAACCCTGAACAGTGGAGATTTCCGAGAGTCTCGGTTTCCCCTCTGTCAACGTTCCAGTCTTATCGAAAACTACCGATTGGATCTTAGAAACCCCTTCAAGTGTCGGAGCGTCTTTGATGAGAATGTTGTGTCTTGCGCCCAGACCGGTTCCGACAGCGACGGCTGTTGGCGTGGCCAGACCCAGCGCATCAGGACAGGCTATTACTATCGCAGAGATGGCAAAGGTCAAGGCGAAGAGGGCTGGTTGCCGAGCAATGGCAAACCAGACAAGAAAAGTGACTATGCCCGTGCCGATTGCTAGTACTACGAGATACTGAGCAAACCTATCTGCCAACCTCTGACCGGGCGCTTTGGAATTCTGAGCAGCTTCGACCAACCTTACTATCTGCGCGAGGGCTGTCTCCTCGCCTACTTTTGTCGCCTCAAACCTGACAGACCCAGACTGATTGATGGATCCGCCTATGACATTATCTCCCTCCTTTTTCGCGACTGGAATAGATTCGCCCGTTACCAGAGACTCGTCAATTGCCGTTTCACCGTCGATTATTGTCCCGTCGACAGGCACTCGGTCTCCAGGCTTCAGAATTATGACGTCGCCAACCCGGACCTGTGAGGTTGGGATCAGACTCTCTCTGCCGTCTCGGAGAGCTCTGGCTTGAGGCGGAACAAGCTGGAGGAGAGCCTCCAGAGCATCGGTTGTGCCCCGGCGGGATCTCATCTCCAACCAATGACCAAACAGGACGAAAGTGATGAGCAGGGAAGTTGCCTCGTAATAGGAATCTGCGCTTTGCAGAATCGTAAGGAAAACACTGAATCCATATGCCGCTGTAATGCCCGTCGCGATGAGGACTGACATGTTCAGTGTTTCTTGTTGAAGAGCTCTGAAGCTTGAGTAGAGGAAAATCCAACCTGAGTAGAAGTACACAGGAGTTGTTAGTAGGAAGAGAAGCCAGGGAACTGGTATGGGCGCTGGCGGTTGAAAGCCAGAGATGAATTTTCCGAGAGGCGAGTAGAAGATGATCGGGACCGATAGTATCAGTGCAAACAAGAATTTGTTGCGAATGTCCAATTCCATCAACCGGGCCATTTCCCGACCCGAAACACCCGTATGCTCCATGCCCATCGTCATGGTCATGCTCATCTTGAACCGGTCCCAGCCGGACATCTTGGAAGCAGACTTCATGACGTGCTCGTGATGATCCATTCCTCCTTCGCTCTTCGAGACCGCGACCAGTTTCATCCCACATTTTGGGCAAGTTCCGGGAGAAGTGGATCTGATCTCTGGATGCATAGGGCAAGCATAGATCGTCGGGTCAGCGTCCACGTGGTGATGATTGGAGTGATCGTCGTGTTTCTCCGCACCACTCATCCTACTTCAACTCTCGAAGCCGCTCTCCCAAACCTTCTGGTTTGCTTCTTAAGAAGACAGATTATCTAATGGTCTCTGGCCACCTTGATGAGTAGTGGAGACAAGGGGCGTTCAGCTCAGTCGGTGTCGGCCCGAATACGCTACTGCGGCGAAGACTCACGCTAAAAATCTGGGAGGTGTGCAAGTGCAAAAAGACCCAATATGTGGCATGATGGTGGACGAGAAGAAGACGAAGCTTACCTCTAAACACGGGGACAAGACCTTCTTCTTCTGCTCAGCATCCTGCAAGACCACTTTCGACAAGGACTCTCACCGATACGGACACCAATAGCAGGCGCTCTAGCAAACCGGACAGAACGGAGCACGACTAGGCAATACACGCCACTGATGGAGGGATAACGATTCCAATTCCGAACAGAGCATAACTAGTTGACTGCCAAGCAGTCCCGCGCATATACGTACTAGAAGTTCCTCGACATAGAACGTCCACCTGCCGTGGTATCACGGGAGCCAGGAAAAAGACAGCGAGGAAAACCAACGCCGTTGCTAGAAGCTTACCATTCCTCATTTTCCCTGTTCTTCCAGACAGCAATCAACCAGTAACACTGCTTTGCGGGCTTTGTCATACCGGACAATTATCGAGTTGCTAGTCTTGTTCTCAACGGAAATGTCCCCCACCGATACAGCTTTGCCGGGAGAGACTCTAACGTTCTCCATACAATCGCGCGTTATTGCGAGGTCGGGGTTCTTATCGTCTTTTGCCCACTAGCTCACAGAGGAGAAAAGATCTTTGTTCTTATGGTCGCATTCTCAAAGGGTACTTCTTCCTAAAGTGGGCATATGTGTCATTGTCGCAAACGAAGGGCATGTCGGGTTTGCCCTCTATCTTGATTTCTCCGTCAATGACGACCGTGGGAACAACCCCCACTTCATAGTGCAGTGCTTGCGGTGGATTCTCTGACATGTTGTAAGAGACCAAGCTACAACCCGAGCACTTGCCGGCTTCAATATCGTCTAAGAGAGACCTACACAGAGGGCAGTTGCCGGTGAAGACTTCAATCCGGTGAGGCATGCCCGTATGACTTGAATATGTGTTCTTAACCCTTGGATCCGGAACCTTTCGGCTTGGGTTCTTACATATCGGCTCGTATGTTTCCTCAGTTGCGGTATCGAGCTTGACAAAGACCTGACTTCGACGGACGGACTGTTGATAGCTTTCACTGGTATGATATTTACCGGCATGCTAGCTGAGATACGGTTCAGAACCGAATGCGCGATTCAAGCATCAGATCAGCAGCGTGCTAACAGGCTAGAAAGAACGCCGAAGGCTCTCCGAAAGACTGCCTTCGCGAGCTTTCTGTTTTTCGCGCTATCGCTATTGGGAACCAGCCTGATCCACTATCATCCCCATCGTCAGCCTTCTCCCTAACAATCACCTTTGTACTTCCCGCAGCCTTGATGGTAGGAGGTTTGGTCAATCTAATGATTGCACTGGCAATGATAGCTTCAGAGTGAAAACTACATTCGAGCAATCGTCAGTGTGATCGTTCCAACTCCAGTCGATCCGCGGTGAACTAGTCGGATCGAAGACTACAGGAAGGCCGGCTGCAAGGAGTTCATGCTGGCCTTCGTCCCGAAAGGAGGACTATGGTCTTCAGCAAGCCTCCTGTCGCAGATACGACTCTTCTCCAGCAATGTGCTGAGTAACTAGATCCGTCATGGGTGCCGCTTTTGCGTCAGGCAGGGTCTCGGATGAGATGCAAAGTTTGAAATCAACTTTATCGGTGGTCGAGACAGGGCATGGTCACATACATTGTGCCTATCGGACGGAATCAGTCTCAACTCGTTACAGACCGGCAGCAAGCTCTCTGCTCCCAGTTTTACTACTCCGACAACAGGCATTGTCCGTCTTCAGACCGTTGATTCCGTGGACGCGACCATCGTTGTCGACAATACCATCGACATCCTCTTAGCCTCCACGAGCAA
>MNDT01000040.1 GCA_001915065.1 archaeon 13_2_20CM_2_53_6
GCTATTATAGATAACTAAAAGGTAATGCCTATTACCTGAATTAGACATGATACCCCGTTGGATCAACCACGCAACTCACGGTAAAGCTAGCATTCATTCTCGGGTCATTTCTAATCCTGTTCCCTTTGCTGCTCCGAACAATTGATGCAGTCGATAACAGCCTGGCTTTCACGTTCATTGCGATTGGCTCACTGGTTGTGATAATTGCGGAGCTCAACAGAGTCCGTGTGGAAGAATTATCCCCATTCAACTGAATAGCGTAGCCTACGGAAGTTGCTCGTCAGCAGTTGCTTCCGGATCAGACTTCGTCGTTCACTCTGCGAAGTCGGAGGCCTTTGGCGGCTCGAGGGAGAGCCCCTTGCGTTTCCTTATCCCTTCTACTACACTCTGAAGGAGCGATTGTGGAACCGGCGACCAGCGGGCGAATTCTAATCCCCAGAAGGCCCGGCCTTGTGTCTGGCTCCTCATCACTTCTGACAAGTCGAAGCTCTCTGCTGTTGGAATATCGCCTACGACTGAGACAAGGTTTCCTTTCTGGTCCACTGCCACTATCTTGCCTCGTTTCTGAGTGATCACGCTCGTGACCGCACCTAGGAAGTCGTTGGGAACCCGTGTAGTGATCTTCTGGACCGGCTCCAGTAGAGTTGGCTGGGCTTCGAGAAATCCTGTGAACATGGCTCTGCGTGTCATGGGCATTATCTGGGCGGGACCGCGGTGAACGGGGTCCTCGTGCAGCGCGACATCGGTAATCTTGACCTTCAATCCTCTGATCTGCTCGTATGCGATCGGCCCCTCCTTCAAGCCCCACCGATATCCGGCGAGGATCATGTCCCGGACCTCTTGCATGTACTGCGCCCCTTTTGTCACGTCGAGTATCATGTTGTACGGTTCGTCTATGCTCCAGACTCCCCTCGCCTCCTCCGGCTCCCAGCCAACCGCCCGCAGCTGCTTGGCCATGTCTGCCTTGTCCATGTACTCGCTGATCTTGCCCGCCTTGATCAGCTCCATGACCTGCTCCTCGAGAGGCTCGACTTCGAGGTAGATCTTGTTGTGCCGGTTGGGCGATTTACCCTCGATCGGGCCTGCCTCTCTGCGGATTGCTTCACGGTAGATTACGATCGGCTTAGAGGTGACGATCTCCAGACCGGTCTTTGTGATGAGTGTATTTGCGATCTCCAGATGGAGTGTTCCCATGCCCGAGATGAGATACTCCCCCGTCTCCTCGTTGATGCTCGTGACGAGGTTAGGGTCCTCCAATGACAATTTCCTGAGAGTGTCGACGAGCTTCGGTAGGTCTCTGTTGAACTTGGGCTCGACAGCTATCGTCACGACTGGCTCGGTGACGTAGTGGACTGCTTCGAAAGGTATGACCTGCTTGACCGAAGCGATCGTCTCTCCTGCCTTCACGTTTTCGAGACCGAGTAGTGCTGGGATGTTTCCCGCGCTGAGCTTCCCAACGATTTCTCGCTGTGGACCCATGTAGATGGCCACCTGCTGGACTCGTCCTTGGGCGTGGGAGTTGATCAGGTAAACAGGCTCCCCGTCGGTGACGGTGCCTGAGAACAATCGTCCAGTGGCGACGACGCCGGCTTGTGGGTCCACCACGATATTGACGACCGACATTAGCACTGGGCCCTTGTCGTCGCATTTGATCATGGCTTGGCCGAACTCGCTTGTCGGGTCGCCATGCCATATCTTCGGAATCCTGTACACCTGAGCCACGTGGGGGGGAGGCATTACCTCTATGGCCATCCCGAGGATTGCTTCGTGGATCGGTGCGTTGGTCTTCAAGTCCTCAACCTTGTTGTTTAGATACGCGTCTACAACATCGGTGAACTTGATCCCCTTCTTCCGAGCAACTTCGAAGTTGAATCCCCACCGGTCTTTCGCGCTACCCATTGCGACTGTGTTGCTGGCGAAGCTGACCTTCCACTTCTCCTTGAATTCGGGCTCCGCGTAGAGGTCAAGAAGTCCGTTGAAGTCTTTGATGATCCGCGCGATTCTCTCCTGGATCTGTTCGGGGCTCAGTTTCAACTCCTTGATCAAACGGTCAATCTTGTTGATGTAGAGAACCGGCCGGACCCGTTCCTCGAGTGCCTGGCGAGTCACGGTCTCGGTCTGGACCATGACCTCCTCGACAGAGTCAACGACTACTACAGCCCCGTCGATCGCTCGGAGCGATCGGGTTACCTTTCCCGAGAAATCAACGTGCCCCGGGGTATCAATGAGATTAATGACATAGGGTGTTCCTCCATGCTCGTAGTAGAGGCTGACATTTGCAGCCTTGATCGTCATCTGACGCTTCTGTTCCTCTTCCATGAAGTCCATAGCGAGCGCGGTCCCCGCGAGTGACGGGGACAGCAATCCAGCCCCTGCGAGCAAGCTGTCAGTCATCGTCGTCTTGCCATGGTCTACGTGTGCGATGATGCCGATATTGCGGATTTGATCCTTGTTGGAAACGATTTTGAGAATGTCCGCTGAGCTCTTGAATCGGGGCAACGGTTCTACCTATCTTCTTGAAGAGAACGGTCGAGTGCCCGGATTCTCTATTATATGTTTCCCGGAACAGATCCAAGAACTAATACTGACCATTCAATTGTCTTTGGGAGAAAGTCGGCGCGCATAGTAGAGCTGCTGATGGAGATAACTCGTTGGAAATAGATCATTGTGTGTTCCCTGACGAACTTCTCTATGACGTAGAGAATAACACGTGGCTGAGAATCAGCAGCGATAATTACGTTACGATTGGTGTGACAAGCCTTCTCTCTGCATTAGCAGGCCGGCTCGTCAGGGCCAAGCTGAAACCACCAGGTACTACGATAGCAAGAGGCCGGAGTCTGGGAACTCTGGAGAGCGAAAGGTTCGTGGGCCCAGTCCCTTCACCAATTTCCGGCGAACTAGTTCAGACCAATCAGGGACTCATCGATCGACCGAGAATAATCAACGATTCGCCTTACGAAAAAGGCTGGATCGCATGGATAAGGCCCATGCAGTTGTCTACAGAGAAGACCTTACTGTCGAAGGCCAAGGACGCCAAGGCTCCACTGACAGAGAGGATCGCCCAGCTTCATGTGCGCTGTTTCAAAGCTTTTCCCGATCGCGAAATGTACGAGATCGGAACAGAATGCTCAGCCGTCCTTGTCCGGCTCAACGAGCAAATGGCCACAATGCGTATCGGAGAGGCGATCCACCTCGTCTCGGATGATCCAACCGCCTATGTTGAGATGATTGCCTGGACAGAAAGAACGGGACAGAGCCTCGTCGACTGGAGGAAGGAGAGCGAGCTGTTCCATTTTATCGTGAAGAGAGTCCAGTAAGAAAAAGTCCGCCGAGAAAATGCGGCGGAAGATTCTGGGGGACCTGGAGTGTTACGCTGGAATGGTCTGTGGTGTCGCTGGTGCAGGTTTCTCGATGGGGTTTCGGACGAGATTGCCCCATTCCGTCCAGGAGCCGTCGTAGTTGCGAACCTTTGGATATCCTAGCAGGTACTTGAGGACGAACCATGTGAAACTGGATCGTTCTCCGATTCTGCAGTAGGCTATGATGTCCTTGTCAGCGGTGACTCCTTGGGCTTCGTAGAGTCTCTTGATCTCATCGTAGGGTTTGAAGACCCCGTCTGCGTTGACCGCCTGGCTCCAGGGTATGTTGACTGCTCCGGGAATGTGTCCGCCTCGCTGTGCGTGCTCTGTCGGATATTCAGGCGGAGCCAAGATTTCACCAGTGTATTCTTTGGGGCTGCGTACATCGACTAGCTTGATGCCGGGCTTGTTGTAGATGTCGAGAGCCTGGCGTAGATAGACCCGGATGCTCTCATCAGGGTTGGAGGCTTTGAACGTGGTTGGGGCGTACTGTGGGGTGTCCTTTGTGAGGGGCTTGTCTTCGTCGATCCATTTCTTGCGTCCGCCGTTCATGAGGACCGTGTTCTTGACGCCGTAGTATTGGAGGTCCCAGAATGCGTATGCTGCGAACCAGTTGTTGAAGTCGCCGTAAAGGACTATCTTAGTGTCGTTCGAGATTCCATGCCGGCTGAATAACTCCTCTATCTGCTCCTTCGTCGGTATGTCGCGTTGGAGGGGATGGTTGAGGTCTCTGCGCCAGTCGAAGAGCACCGCGCCAGGGATGTGTCCGAGCTGATAGTTTGCTGTAGGGTCATAGTCTACTTCCACGATTCTAGTCTTGGGGTCGTTGAGGTGTTCGTGTACCCATTGGGTGCTGACTAATACTTCGGGGTGCGCATATGACATATGTTATATCGATCGTCGGACATGACATAGGTCATATTAAGCACTTTCCATGATACCATTAGGATCGGAGATTCGCGCCGCCGAGTCTGCTGCTCGCACAATCCTTTACGAGATTAGCCCGCGTTTGTCTACAAGCTTCTGGAGCGAACTTGCTATCGAGCCAGCCTCAGGTCTATCCTCAGGGTCTCTCGCTAGCATCTCCTTCAGATCTGAAACGGCGGCGGAGAATTTGGAGTCTATACGTCCGAAGTCAGGTTTGAACGAGTCCCAGACGGACTCGAGATCCTTCTCCGCCCTGCTCAAGTCGGAGCTTGTGGTGATGTTGTTCATTGCCTCGATCAGCTTCGGTGAGTGAACAGGTGTCCGGGTTAGCATCGTGTAGAGCGCGGCTCCTAGCGCATATACGTCCATGCTCGACTCGGCAGGGTCTCCAAGAACCTGTTCGCCGGGCGCGTACTCTGAGGTAAACTGGACGACCTTCCCGCCCTTCTTGACGGCTGACCCCAAGTCGGCCAGCTTGGGTAGGAGTGATGCGGAGACAATCCGGTCTAGCATCTCCTGACCGGTTGAGGGTGGTTTCGTGTTGAACAGTATGTTCTGTGGTTTGACGTCGAGGTGTACGAAGCCTGCCTTGTGGATCATGTCCAGTGCCATAGCTATCATCTGGCCAACTAGGATGACGAGTCCTCCCCACTTCTCGGAGTAGTAGAGCGGCTCATACTCCGGGTCCTCGATCAGCTTCTTCGCAGTGCCTCCGTTCATGAACTCCATGACTATGGCCGGGGGGCTGCGATAATAGAGGGCGGTATCGCCCTTCATGATCTCCTGCACGTTCAACCGGTCGACCAATATCCCTCTGATCTGGACTACATACTTTGACTGGCCGGATAGTTCCAGGAGTCGCGTTGCCTCGGACATGGTCTCGTTGAGAGTCATCGTTCCCGCTGTGGGTTCGTTCACGGATTTCGGCCGGGTCGTCTTTAGGATGGGTATCTTTAGCGCCACCTCCGTCCCGGCCTGACCGAAGGTTGCGCGGAGAACGTAGCCACTGGCTCCCGTTGCGATATGGTCAACAACTCGATAGCCGTGCACGTCCTGGCCGACCCAGACCTTCGGGTCCCAGGTGTTGAGGGTGAGAGCCGGGACCCCCTGTCGAGTGTAGGTAATCGAAGGCGGCTTCGCCACAGGCGATAGCGGCGGGGGCCGGGGGAGTGGTTGGAGAGACTGGACACGCTGGGCGGGAACGGGTGGAGGTGCCGGGTGTGGATGAGTAATCACGGGCTGTGGACGGGGTGGAGGAGGTGGGGGGGCTTGTACTGTGAAGGAGAATGAATCCTTCGAGCTGTGACGCGTCTTGCTTGTGACGCTCACGTGGAGGTTGTAGTTTCCGGATTTGGTGGCTTGGTATGACACATTGTATCTTCCGGTAGAAACATGCGACAGCCTGAGAGGTTCCCGCCTTCCGTTGGGCGTCTGCAATACCGCGCTGATGCTAGCCATGTCTCTGGGTCCACCATCTCCCTCCGTAGTGATCTTGACTAACTCGGTCTGTCCTTGTCTGACAGAATGGTCACCTGAAAGAGATATCCTCGGGGGCGCTGCGGGTGTCGATACCGGGGATGTTCTAGAGGGTCCGGCGGTTGGCCTGGCGGGCGCTTTCAGCATCTTGACGGCGATGCTGGAGGAGCCGATCCCCGCGATGATCAGAAGAGGGAGAAACCCGAGTGATGAGAAGAAGAGGTATGCGAGGGTCGAGGTCTGAGAGGTGAAGTATTCGTAGCCTACTATCGCGTTGTACGAGAAGAAGGCCGTGGGCAGAACAGCCATCGATTGCCTTTTGGTCTGCCAGAATTTATCTAGAAAGAATAGAAGCATCATCTGGACACAATTTCCTCCGAGGCCTAACAGGATGAAGAGTGATGAGGATACGAGGTTCGCGCCTATGAGACCCGCCTCCTGAGCGGTTGATGCGCCGATTATGAGCCCGATTCCCATCGAGAGCGTCGCTAAGACATTCTGTTTCAGAATCCTGTAGCGCTGCCGGCGTGAGAAGAGGATGGTGGAGAAGAAGACCCCGACTGCTGGAGGGATAGCGACGAGAAGGGACGAGAAGCCTGTAGACGGAGCGATCCCGGGCAGCAGAGCAGAGTTTTGAAGGATATACGACAAGGTCAGAAAAGTGACGGCGGATCCGAGTCCTGCCCTCAAGAGACCCGTCTTGAGATCAAGAGCCGTTAGCAGCCCGAAACCGGTGATGCTGATTACGAAAGAGAGCGGGGTTCCCTGGACCCCAAGAGCGAAGAGAAAACCTAGCGGGAGAGAGATCACTGTTACAAGTGCTGGGGCGAAGAAGCCCGGGGTCACTGGGAGATTGTGGTGGGGCTTAGCTGAGACGGAGGTCTGGGGCTGTTTTCCTCCCACTAAATCCACCATTAAGCATGCGGAACAATATTTCGGGCGAGGTTCTTCGAGTCTCTCGACGTGATGGGATCACGTCTTATGCAAATCCGGAATGTCTCCCGCGTCCCTGAGCACCGGTACTGTCAGAGTTTAACCCGTGTGATACATGTATGGACCGGTTTCGTCAATGAAACTGCGTCATTCCAAGCACTCATCTGCTGATGAGATTGAGCCGACGAGCGAGAGTCTCGCTGAGCCCAAGACAGAGAGCACGGGCAACAACTGGAAGTGTCCCTCCTGCGGGGCAGACAACGAGGACTTTCGCAAGTTCTGCGACGGTTGTGGTGACAAGAGGCCTGGAGCCAACGTTACGACCAAGGGTATCGCGATCGAGGATCTGCTCGGCTCGGGATCATCCGACAACTCTTCAACCTTCGAAGACGACAGCAGCAAGAAAGCGAAAGGCAAGAAGGGCAAGAAGGGTAAGAAGTCGGACGAGGACGATGAGACTCTTGGGCCAGAGAGACTCGAACCGGCAAATCCAGAGCCTGAACCGTTCCAGCCCGCAAGCAGTGCCAGCACGGACGATTTTGAATCGAAGCCCTCGGATGATCTAGGGCCGAAGCCTTCGTTCGTTGTGACCGGACCTGAGCCAACGCCCAGCCACGAGGACCTATCTGGTCGAAAGGATTCTTTCAGTTCGTTCGGGGAGACCACGATGCCATCAAGCCAGCATCCCTCTAGTCAACGCTACTACATGGTCTTCGTGAACACGCCCGCAGCATCTCTCATCAAGACGAAGGTCGCTATCGAGTTCGACGACTTTCCCACAGTCTCTATCGGACGTAGCCCGGAGAATGTGATAGTGATTCCGGACCCTGAGGTGTCGCGGAAGCATGCCTCACTGCACTTCGACGGGAGCAAAATGGTCTTGAAGGATCTGGGAAGCTCGAACGGTAGCTTCATCTATAATGGAAAAGAGTTTGAGCGAGTGAGCGATAGTGTCGAGGTTAGGCCGAATACCGTGCTGAAATTCGGGACGGGCACTATCGTGAAGCTCGTGAGTGAATGATCGACGCCTCGGAGGCGCTCCGGGTGATCGGTGAAGCCGAGGAACAGCTCGCCGGACCCTTACTAGATCGTAGGGAGGAGAATCGAGTGATATTCGTCGGAGACACACATGGCGCGGTGGATGTAACGGAAGCTGTGATCGACAAGTTCTGGGACGACGCTGACCTCATCGTCTTCCTAGGCGACTACGTCGACCGGAGCGATACGAGCCTCGAGAACCTTGGAACCGTTGCCGCAAGCCTCCTAGAGGATCCGCACCGTACGATCATGCTCCGAGGAAACCATGAGAGTCCCCTGACCAATCCCTACTACGGCTTCACGGACGAGGTTACAAAGAAGCTGGGAGAGGGCAGCTATGACAAGTTCAAAGAATTCTTCCAGAAGATGCCGTACGCGGTGGTTGTCAACGACTACCTCTGCCTCCACGGCGGAATCGCAAAAGGCCTAACAAGCGTAGACCAGATCGCCGGGCTACCCTGGCCGGACCTTAATCCAGACGATCCGGTCGCGTTCCAGCTCCTCTGGAACGACCCGCGCGAGATGATAGAAGAATTCGTCCCCAGCACCCGCGGAGAAGGAGCCTTCTACTTCGGCTCAGAAGCAACGACAGCCTTCCTCGACGGCAACGCCCTGAAGGGAATCATCCGCGGCCACGAGGTTGTCGACGGGTTCCGAGACGATATGGGCGGCAGAGTAATCACGGTCTTCTCAAGCCGATACCACCACAAATCCGCCGGCGTCCTCATCCTAGACAACGGCAAGATGGAGAGGGTCACAGTATGACGATATCGGTAAGAACCGAGATCAGCCATCCATACTCGTACGATTCCAGAGTGGACGCCGTCTTCAAGATCACGCTTGTAGCGGAGAAGCAGGTCGAAGCCAAAGGCTTCCATCACATTATCGTTCTCGACACGAGCCACTCGATGGCAGGCACCAAGATCGATCTCGCAAAGAAGGGAGCCCAAGAGTACTGGAGCAGAATCCCGTCCGGAAACAAGATCTCGTTCATCACCTTCTCAGACGCTGTCCACACATATCCCGACGCTGCACTAGACAAGGTGCTGCCCCAAGTAAAAGCCACCGGAATGACCGCCCTGTTCAGCGCCCTGACCGCCGCGTTTGACATCGCAGAAAAGAGTGGCGGCCAAGGCTGGATCCTCCTCCTCACGGACGGACATCCGACTGATGTTACAAAGCCCGAACCGTACTCGACTATGAAGGTTCCCCCTGGGTTTAAGATGATCGAGTTCGGGATCGGCGACGACTATCGCGAGGATATTCTGAAAGCCCTCGCCGACGCGTCCGGAGGCCTACTCTACCACATCACAGACGCTTCGAAGCTGCCCGTCCTGATGCAAGAGAATGCGGTCAGCCAGGTCTCGGGCCAGAACATTACAGTAGACTTTGGATCCTCGGATGTCCGGATCCTCAACTATCCTGGACCACCTGTCGTGATCAACGCACTGGAGAACATCGCAAAGATCTGGGGCCAGATTACTATCCCCGAGGGCTTCAAGGGAGACCCGTTGAACATCAAGGTCACATACGGTGACGCTGTGGACGGTGCGAAGAGGACGATTAATTCTCCAGTCAATATCCGGCCGGCTAAGAGCGACGAGGAGTATCAGAACAGCATCCGTAACAATTTGTTGTCAGAGTTCCGCTACTACCAGGGCTTGGAGGAGTACTACAAGCAGCTGTCGGGCGGACACTGGAAGGAGGCGACGAAGACTATGGGGCTATTGTCGGCGAATGCGCAGCAGACCATGCGCGCGGACCTGATAGAGTCGACCAAGCGATTGTCGGAGCAACATGAGCAGACTCTCCGCCTCGGCGGATCAAGCGAGAACACTAACAGGCTGATGAAAGAGGTCGCCAGCGAGTCTACCAAGAAGACGAGAGGAAAATAACCTCCCCGCTTTTTAGTTAGACCCATCCTTTTCGCTCACCTCTGCCAGTAATAGAGTAGGCACGCCCTACCGTAGTCCATGAGATGCTACAGGTGTAGGATCGACAGTTCGACGGTCAAGTATAGAGAGAGGCACAGCCTCTACCTCTGCTCTGCCTGTTCAGCTCATTACGATGAGACTGATGGAATCCTGTATCGAGCTGTGCGCGCGGTTAGCTACCCCCCAGCGCGACAATAGGATAGAACATGAGGACGTAAGCGTGCTGGAGGCTCAGCCGAAGACGGCCTTCTTCGCGCAATCGTAGCATCTGTAACTCGTCTCTCTCTTCCACTGTCCCGAATTGTCGAGCACTAGCTTCTCGTCAGTGTTGAGTTCGCTGTTCTCGAAGGTCTCGCCGCAACGCTCGCAGATATGAGAAATGGTGAACCACCTCGGTGTCTGCGGTTACATTCCGCCCATCATGCCTGGAGGCATGCCGCCCATACCGCCCATTCCAGGGGGCATTCCCCCGGATCCGCCTGGGCTTGGCATTGGCCCGGGTGACTTGCTGGCGATGACGTCGTCGACGCGCAGCAGCATCGTGACCGCTTCCACCGCGGACTTGATGACCTGCTTCTTCACCCGTAGAGGCTCGATCACGTTCATCTTCCACATGTCCGCCGTCTTTCCCTCGTACACGTTTACTCCGTACCATTTGTTGGCTGGAGTGTTGTGTTTCTGTCTGAGTTCGACCATGATGTCTATTGGATCGATTCCAGCGTTCTGGGCTATCGCGGTCGGGATTGATTCGAGAGCGTCTGCGAAGGCTTTGACCGCTAGCTGTTCTCTGCCCTTCGACTTTGCCGCGTACGCTCTGAGTCTCATGCTGAGCTCCTCCTCCGGTGCGCCTCCTCCGGCTACGACCTTGGCGTCTTCGACCGCGTTTCTGACGACGCACAGGGCGTCGTGGAGGGAGCGTTCAGCCTCGTCTATGACGTGGTCTGAGCCTCCTCGTATCATTATTGTGACTGCCTTCGGGTTCTTGGCCTCGCGTACGTAGACGTGCTTGTCGTCTCCTATCTTGATCTCCTCGACTTGCTTGGCTTGGCCGAGGCTTGTCTTGCTGAGATCTTTGAGTGTTCCGACTATCGTCCCGCCTGTTGCTTTGGCAAGCTTCTCCATGTCTTTGCTGCTGACGTTCTTGACTGTGAGGATTCCCTTCTTGGCCAGGACCCCGAGCGCCTCATCATCTGCGCCCTTCTCTGTGAACAATACGTTGGCGCCTGTTGCTACGACCTCTTCGGCCATCTCCTTCAGCATCCTCTCTTCTTCGTCGAGGAAGAGTTCAAGCTCTTCCGGTCGGGTGATCTTGATCTCTGTGCTCGTCTCGGGCTTGTCGATCTCCAGCTTAGCATTGAGCAGCGCGATCCTAGCGCCTGTCACGTTCTTCGGCATCTGAGTGTGCGCGACCTCTTTGTCGATGACGATTCCGTTGATGAGCTCGGTCTCCGCCAAACTCCGGCCGTGTTTCTTCATCACCTTGACTAGGTCAATGTCGGCCTTGATCCCGTCCTCGGTCTTCTCCATGACCTGCTGGATCGCTCTGACCGCAAGGTCGGCGAAATGGTCCTGGGATCCGAAGATTCCTTTGGTGTTGAGGCTTGTGAGGGCGACCCGTTTCAACTGTTCCGTATCGTCTGGTTTGATGGGAACTGATATCTCGTCTAGTATCTCCTGCGCCTTTTCTGCGGCGCTTCTGTATCCGTCGATGATTATGTTAGGGTGAACATCCTTATCGAGCAGCGTCTCAGCCTCTGACAATAGGTCGCCGGCGAGGACGACCGCTGTGGTTGTTCCGTCTCCAACCTCGCTATCCTGGGTCTTCGAGACCTCGACGAGCATCTTGGCTGCCGGGTTCTGGACATCCATCTCTTTCATTATGGTCGCGCCGTCGTTTGTGATGACGATGTCGCCGATGGTTCCGACCATCATCTTGTCCATTCCGCGTGGTCCGAGGGTGGACCGGACGGTCTCGGCCAGTATCTTCGCGGCTTGGATGTTGCTCCTCTGAGCGTCCCTTCCTCTCGACCGGCTGGTTCCTTCTTTCAGAATTATGACTGGTATCTGTTGCGATGACGTTCCTGATCACTCTATGGAGAGCGGGCGTGTGTGGCCTTGTGATAAACGTATGCAGTATCCAGAAGTAAACACACTCCTAACCGGGGCGCGCTTGTTCGACCGATGAAAAAGACCGATGTAATCCCGCTCCCATAGCCCTATTTCCCCGCGCCGAGTGTGTAGATTGTGTTGGGTGTCTGAGTGTCCGTGGTCCTGGCTGAGGGGGTAGCGGCAATGACTACTAAGTAGATTCCACGACGACGAGGACTAGTCCAAGCAGTGTGCTTGCTACGTCGGCTCGCCTTGGGTGTTCAGACAGTTGCAGGCGTTGTTCGGGCATTTCGTTTCCGATCTTGAAGCCCGATACGAATGGTTTGCCCGCCTGTTCGTGGTTGGTGAATGCTAGACTATCGGGGCTGACAGCGTTGACCAGATGAGTACTATGCTGGGCCATGACTCAGCTAGTAGTCAGCACAATGATCGTTGTTCCGCGAAATAGGAGGATTTCGAAAATCGAAATTTTCGAACCGCGATATTTTCGAAAGATGTCCTTCGATATGCCGATCTTGTTTATTGTTTGAATAAAAGAGACGGCCCTCAGCTATTCTGACGGGGTGGAACCTGAAAATCGTACGTCTTTCTCACGCCTCGATCAGTGAGGGCCGCTAACATTCGTCCTTGAGGATAGATTGCTATCCTCCCTTTTGCGAGGAGCTCGCCTTATGCCTCTGTTCTGGCTGTTCACCCCTTGTCTCTGTTGTGGGCCGCCTCAATGGAACAATAGGATGAGACGGCTATGCATAGGAGGGGTCGAGGATGGATATGAGTTCCATGTATACAACTGATTCTAGTCATGAAAGGTAGTGTTCTCTTGCACTCACGCCAAAAGATCTTTGTACGCTGAGCAAGGTGGCTTTTTCCCTCGAGTTACTCTGGTGAGAGGGTAGAGCTACGAGGAAAGAGAATAAAGTCTGATACGGATATGGACCTTGAGGTCTCGAGATTGTGCCGAAACATCAGAGTACTCTTCAACTTCGACCCGCCGGCTACTGAGGAGGAGATTCGGGCTGCTTCGCTCCAGTTCGTCCGGAAGATCAGCGGCTTCAGCAAGCCTTCGAGGATAAACGAGCGATCGTTTCTCGTTGCGGTCGATGAAGTAGTCCGAGCTTCAACCAGGCTCTTGGGCTCCCTCGAAACCGAAGCGCAGTCCAAGAACAGAGAGGAGGAGGCTGCGAAGGCGAAGGCTCGATCTGTGGAAAGGTTCGGGAGGACTTTAGCATGAGCTATTTGGCAGCGGCGTCTTCCGGAGTTTAACCTAGGTTCCTCTTCTCTCTGCTACCGACTAGCTGTTTTCAGTCTTCAGACCTGCTCTGGTCCTAGGTGATTCCTCGTGTCTTGGGGGGCAATTTCGTGACACATACTACTGTCCCAATTAGGTTACTTTCCGCTCTATTCTACGATTTGGGAGCCGATTCTCTAGCGTACCTTTCCTTTCTTTGGGCCTTCTCTGCCGGACATTTTCTTCCGTTTCTTCTGCCAATCGGGACGAGTCATCCCAATCCTCTCGAAGAACCCCTTGCGTGATCGTATATAACGGATTGAGCGGCAACTCTTTTTCTGGGTCCCATCTGGAAAGAGATCGACGGTTGCTCTAGTCACTGCCTCCTGTTCGATTTCTAACGTTGTACGTGAAAACCGTCTGCATCATCACTCTCTCCCTAGGACCCTGGATGTTTCTCCAAGCCCATGCATCGTCCCCTGTGAGTACTTTCCTATCTGGCGTCAATTTTCCGGTCTCGCTCTCTTTTGCTCCTGACGGTCGAATTTTCTTTACCGAGAAAGACACGGGCAGTATTCGCATTATCCAATCCAACAGCACTCTACTAGCGACACCTTTCGCCACGGTCCCGAAGCTCTTCCATGTTGAGGAGGCCGGGCTCCTAGGCATAGCACTTGATCCGGCCTTTTCGACCAACCAGTATGTTTACGTCTACTACACGTATCGTGACGTTGGATCATACACGCACGGACACATCGTCCGATACACTGCTACTGGAAATAGTGGCATCGACGCTTTTGATCTCTTTGACGTTGTTAGTTCTGCGCCGAACACGGTCTACCATAATGGTGGTTACATCAAGTTTGGGCCCGACGGCAAGTTGTACGCCGTTGTTGGCGAGTTCCACCAGTCTCAGCAAGCCCAGAACGAGTCGTCGATGACTGGCAAGATGCTCCGGATGAACAGCGACGGATCCGTGCCCGGCGACAATCCTATTCCTGGAAGCCGAGATTACGCGTTGGGCATACGGAATAGTTTCGGTTTCGACTTTGACCCGTCCAACGGCCGTCTCGTCGCGACAATGGCCGGGCCGACAAGCGACGATAAGATCCTGATCATCGTCAAGGGCGGTAACTATGGTTGGCCCACGTGTCTCGCTGTATGTCATGACCCCCGCTTCATCGACCCGATCGTCGACTTCAGCAGAATTGTCACACCCACCGGCATAGCGACTGTTGCGCCTAACGCGTACATCTTCGGCGAATACACTACTGGCGACCTCGTTCAGCTTCAGCTCGACGAGACGGGCGGATTCGTCAACATGACTCAGATCGACAACAAGCCCAGCGGAATCATTGCGGTCGAACATGGACCGAACAACAAGCTCTACTATACGACGCCCAACGCGATCTACACCTACGATCTGCCAGTGTCGGCTGGCCCCAATGCCGCGGACCCGGGGCTGATCCTACTTGGGATCGGCGTGGCGACGGCTGGAACCTTGATCCTTATCTACACGGCAATTCGATACCGGCGGGGTCGGACTTTCAGTAGCTAGCTATAACCGCGGTCGAGCATTCGTAAGAGTGGTTATTTAGAACGAGCGTTGTCATGGGATTATAGCTGATGGATGCTGAAGCTTGCCAAGACTGAGCAGATACTCGTCTCCGAGGAGGAGATGCAACGGCTGGCTCTTGACAATCGACCCGTTCGACGCTACTGTCTTCAGTGTCGGGGCCCGAAGTATATGGCTCCGTTCAAGCCGAATCCGTCCTATCGGGATGGATTGGCAGACTTCAAGACTCCGGAGAAGTTTGCGATAGTCTGTAAGAGCTGCCATACGAAATACGTTGCCAAGCTAAGCTCCATCTAGCATTCATGCTATCAACGGCTCGTGAGTTCCTACCCTATTAGACGGCTCTCATGGAAAGTCCCTAAGAAAACGGGGGGAGGGTTGCGAACCGGGCTGGATATGCGCGGCTGGAACTAGTCTGTGTCTATGTCGGGCTCGTTGGCGTCGTCAAGGTCTACATGAGTCACTGAATCATCGTCTGAGGTCTCATTATCGTCATGGTCTTGCTCGTGATGGTTCCGATCATGATCATCGTTATCATTGTCAGCGGTAGCGTTGCTGGAGGTCTCTGTCGCGTGGAGAATGGCTACTGTTGGTAGGAGTACGGCGGCCGCGATCAAGAGGACGACCACTATCTTCTTCGAGGCTATTCACCCCCAAGAGGACAATTCTGGACACGGTACGCGAGACAAGGTTGAGCCTTGTCTGCGGGATGCCTTGACGAATGCTTCAGTAGAGGCATCGCGCGATATACATTGGCATTGAGAGATAAGTCAACGGTTTTGAGCACAGCATTTCTATGAAGATGAAAGATGCCTGTTCCAACTCTTCGAGTCCATTCTAGAAAATCAATGGCACGTCGTGGGGACCTGTTCTGAACGGTTTCCCAATCACGAATATCTTTCCAAAGAGCACGTTTGTGTCGCGGGAATTTTTTTATTTCTAAATCCTGGAGGGGGTCGTCCCGCCATCTGAAACCGTTCTAGGCGAGAATATCTGTTTATCGCGCAGAACGGGCTGTTTGGCGTTTTTCAGTAGTTGCTGCGTGGCGACCCTCCAAGCTTGCGAAACCAGCCCCCTGGGACCCCCCTCCCGGATCGCTGATCTAGGCCCATTCTGGGCGATTTTTTCCCAGCGAAGATGCCCCTGTAAAGACTCTTGTGCCACTCTGTCGGCTGCCTTCAGCGCTGGCCTACGTGGGTCTCTAGGAATTTCGCCGATCTCTTGATCGAGTCTATCTCGTTCTCCCTCCGGACAAACCCGTGACCCTCGTCCTCGTACACCTTCACCTCTACCGTGACACCGTTCTTCCGCGCCGCCTCAGCCATCTGCATCGTCTCCTCGACTGGGCAGCGGATATCGTTCTTGCCAGCCAACAATAGTAGGGGTGCGCGTATTTTGTCGGCGAAGAATATTGGCGACCGGTCGCGCCAGAGTTCCCGGTCCGTGACGGGATCACCCATCAACCATTCATCATTCTTCTGCAGCACCGGGTCTTCGTTCTCGTGCGCCGTGAACCAGTTGGCCAGTGGGACGATGCTCACGCCCGCGGCCCAGACTTCTGGAGTCTTGGTCAAAGCGATGAGCGTTAGGTAGCCGCCCCATGAGCCGCCCATTATCGCGATCCGATCTGGATCAACGTAGCCGGTTCTCTTGAGATACTCAGTCGCTGCAACTAGATCCTTCAGGTCGCCGCCTCCGCAGTCCTTCCTCAACGATTCTGTGAACTCTCGGCCGAAGCCGGTAGAGCCGCGAAAGTTGGGCGCCATCACGACATAGCCGTGGCTGACGAAGTATTGCAGTCGAGGATACCAGCTGTTGAAGTGCTCCCACTGCGGCCCACCATGTGGATAGACGATGGCTGGGTGGGAATTGTCCTGTTTAATGTTGGCTGGGATGTAGAGAAAGCTGGCGATTGGGGTTTCGTCATATGATGGATAGACAACTAGGTGAGGGTTGACGAAGTTGTCCTGGTGTAATCCGCCGACAAGCGACGACGTGACCTGTTTCAAGGTCCGAGCCTTGATGTCGTAGACCCAGATATCGTGGGGGTTGTCTCCCTGCGCGTGTATGATAGCGAGACGCTTTCCGTCTGGAGAAAATCTGGCGGCGCGGACGACTCCTTGGGCGGGCGGAATCTCTTCTTCCTCTCCGTTTAGATCTCGAAGTAGTAGTCGCAGGTTGCCTGCACGGTTCACGATATAGGCGAACTTGTCCTCGGCGTCGGAGACGGCCACCAGCTGAGTGTCCCATTCTCCAAGCGTCAGCCACTTGAACTCCGGGTTCTCTCTGAGTTCGAGTAGGGAGACTGCCTCTATTCCCTGCCGGTTCGCATTGCTAGTAACGTAGACCTTCTTGCTGTCGCGGGTCCAGCCCTGGACGATCGTGGTTGATTTATCATCTATCGGGGCGAGAACGATCTCCGTGCCCGCATCTAGGTCTTTGACTCTAACGCCTGTATACTGGTAGTTCCGGGTGGTTGAGTAGGCGATCTTCTTCCCGTCGGGGCTGTACTCGAGGAACTCGCAGTCGCCTGCCTCGTTGGTGACGATCTTCTTGACCGTCCCGGTCGCGGGGTCCATCTGCCAGATCGGATAGGCGCCTGGCGATTCTCGTTCGGCTGCGAAGATGAGCGATTTTCCGTCGGGGGACCATCTCATGTCTCTGTAGCCGATCTTGTCTGTCTGGGTGAGGTTCTTGACGGTGTAGTCTTCTAGGCTTAGTAGGTAGAGGTTGGGCTTCTCGTTGCCCTGTTCGTCTTGTGCGTATAGGAGGTGTCGGCCGTCGGGGGAGGGGTCTTCGAGCATGTTTCGCTCGTCGGAGACTGTCAGTTGGGCGGGCCAGCCTCCGTTGCTTGGGACCTGCCAGATGTTGTATCGGCCGGTTATGTTTGTGTCGAAGTAGAGGAATTCTCCGTCGACTGACCATCGGAGGGAGTTGATGGCGCGGGTATGGTAGAGCGTGTCAATGTCTAATGGACGAAAGCTAGGATTGTCCGGGCTGACGAGTTTGTCGCTGGACAGCTTGGAAGCGGGGGTGGGGAGCATGACGGATTCTCGTCCCTTTGGGTACTACTCATATTTCTTCCGAATGTTCCGAACCCTGGTCTTCGAGGCTAACGTAAGGTTGGGTGGAGAATGGTACGATGCCTCTCCCTCAAAGAGCAGTTTTGTGTCCCGGGGATCAACGTTTTTGAGATTTTTGAAGAGGGGTCCCGCCGGTTGAACCTGTTCTGGGCTTAGATTCTGGATTGTCGCGCGGAACAAGCTTGTCCGGTGTTTTCGTAGGTGCAAGTTATCGATATGATTCAGCGTGAAAATGTCACAGTTTCAAAGCGCGTGCTTGGATCTGCGATCTGGGCTTGTTCTGGGCGAGACTGCCGGGGGTGGGCTAGTTCCAGGCTTTTGCGAGTGGGTCTACCGTGATGGGACGAATTACGGTCCTCCGTATTAGCCAGAGGCTGGTCAGGGCTGTGACGACTCCGTAGACGAGGTGGAAGATGAAGCTGCCTCCAGCGAACATCAGGTTCGAGAGGTCTGAGGGTACGAGTAGGTCTGTGATTGGGACGTAGACGACTATCCAGATGACTACTCCGGCGAGCAGTCCGACCCAGAAGCTCTTCCGGCGAGTATCCAACGCGAACCGTTGGATTAGGGCAGTTGTGGCGATGAAGAGGCTGCCCGCGATAATCCCTACAGCGAAGTGTAGCGCCCAGCCGGATACTTCCGGCGAAGCAAGGCCCAGCTTCTGCGCGATTGTAACGTAGAAGACCTCTTGGTCGAGGATGAAGGCGCTGATACCAGCAAGGACCCCTAGGACCAGAGCGCCCACTACACCGCCTAGAGCGCCCACCTTTAGCCCGTGGGTGACAGTGTACCGGTTGAACTGCATGGCATCATGACAGGGGCATCCCCGAATATCAGCGAATAGGCACCATTGGTCCTATGTGTGAGTACCGGCCGTTGAAGAGACGCGTTTCTCTGATTTTGATAATCTGCGAAAGAGTGATTGACTGGCAATCGCCCTATCGAATCAAATCGCCCGGATTCTCAGCTTCCCCTTTTCTGTTTCACAACTCGCCCTTGGATCCCCGATTCTGTTCCAGATCCAATTCTCTCAAGTCTTTCTGATATGTAGAGACGCCTGTTCAAATAGTAGCTTTAGTCCCCGCTGAGCGAGAAACATGCAGTCACAACAGCAGACCAAGGGCGAGGTAATCGCCGAGCTACGCGGAAAGACCGACAGCTTCAGCATCAAAGACATCAGCTCTAGCGGCGTCAAGATGGAGAACAACGACATCGGCCAGATCACCGGCAAGTACCAGGCCAATTTCATGGAGACCATCAGCATCCACATGAAGCCTGACGGCACAAGCGAATGGGAAGGCAAAGGCGTCCAGATGGCAGGGCAAGACATGGTCGTCACAACGAGCAAAGGTCACGGCCATCAGACTGGCCCGGGAACAATCGCATTCGAAGGAGACGTTCACTTCATGACCCAATCACCGCGCCTATCGTGGCTCAACAACACAAAGGGATGGATCGATGGCACAGCCAACCAGGCTGAGCAATCGTTCACCGCAAAAGTCTACGCCAAAAAGTAGAAACCTGCCAGACTATAATCCACTCTTCTCCCTTTTTCAGCAGCCGTGGCCTGCCACCACGCCAGGCTGAATCACTCCCTCCGAGTCGCTTCTCATTGGACTCCTTCGCAGAGACTAAGCGCATGACTAGGTCGATTTCCGCAGAGATGCGAGGACAAGAAGCTATTTCAGCCCCCCAGCGCATACTACTAGTTGTATGCACGGTCAGACTGTTCACGCAGAACCACCACAGCAGACTGGCTTGGCCCAGGCGGTCGCGCAGACAACCACCATGGGTCTACTCCTTGCCATCCCGCAACAGACATACTACTACGACACTTGTCCGGCTTGCGGAAACCGTCAACGTCCCGGCGGAAGATATTGCAGCCAGTGCGGGATCCGACTGCGCTGCCCAGCTTGTGGAACAGCATCTTGGGGAAAGAACCACTGCCACAACTGCGGCCAGAGCCTCAAACCCTAATCGAAGTTTAGCAAGTGATTGTTAACACTCTTCGCCGAGTGTGCCCCAGAGATGGCATGTAGATCCCTTTACAACATGCCTCGATAGAGTCGACCTTCAGTGCTATTCCTTGTCTACATCCGATGGGCTCAACGGCTCTCGATCAGTCCCAGTTGGTTTCAAACGCTGCGCGATCTCCACTGAGATAACCAAGGCTCCCCCTGCAAGGCTCAAGATCAGACCAATGCTGCCAGTCTGAGTCAA
>MNDT01000003.1 GCA_001915065.1 archaeon 13_2_20CM_2_53_6
TAACAAATTCATCCATACACGGTTCGAGCCGGCAGGCATGACCAACAACCCTGAGATCAGATTCGCAAAATCTGTCGTCGACTATATCTTCAGGTATCTCGGGCTGAAGTATCTGTCAAAGGAGGACCAGGACGCGCTCGGCCTCGCCAAGACCATGGTTGAGAATCATGAGACTCAAGCCAAGCTCGTCGAGCCAGCCCAGAAACCAGCCGGGCAGAACTCTGTCGGGCGCGGGTCGTCTGTTCATATGGAGCCGGATCTCTTGACGTTCGATCCCCAGTCTGACGCGCCTGCCTGTGACAATTGCGGTATGATAATGGTTCGTGCCGGGTCCTGCTACAAGTGTCTCAACTGCGGCAACACCAGCGGTTGCGGCTAAAGAGGATCAATCTCCACAACGAGGAGAGAGGCTCGAAGACTTCGAACCCACGAGATCAGGTCAAGTCCTAGGTTTCCTGCCAACGACATGCTCGGTTCCGGCACTACGACCTTGGTTGATGATAGAAGGATGTTTCCCTAAGCCTTGCCGAGGAGTTCCTCTTACAGTAGTCTTGCACTGGTGTTTTATGTGTTCCCGGCGAGATATCTGGAGTATCCTTGACGATCTAGCCACTCACACCATTGCGACTCACTTGTGATGAGTTGTGTCCACAAATCTTATCAGGACTATCTGTCGCCGAACCGTCTCTGAAAATGAAATCGCACACACACCTAACCATTTCATCTGCCAGCGCGACTGCTCTCATCGTTCTCTCCTTCCTCTCTCTAGCCTCAGCAGCTCCTGTTCTACAGCTGACCCTAGCGCCGCGGACCCATGACGGTAGCTTCCAGAGTACAAACTGGAGCGGCTACGCAGTAACCGGACCTTCTGGATCGGTAAGCGACGCCAAAGGATCATGGACCGTCCCGGCAATTCAAGGCTCGTGCCCCAGCACTAACCAGTACTCATCCTTCTGGGTTGGAATTGACGGGTTCAGCTCTGGTACTGTGGAACAGACAGGCACAGACTCGGATTGCCAGAATGGCGCCCCCACCTACTACGCATGGTACGAATTCTACCCACACCCCGCCTTCCTCATCAACGGCCTCACCATAACTCCTGGAGACCATATCACCGCGGAAGCCAGCTTCAGCGGAAGATCGTTCACCGTGACCATAACCGACACGACAACGGGCCACTCCTTCAGCACATCAGCCAGAGTACACTCTGCTCAACGATCATCAGCGGAATGGATCGCTGAAGCACCATCCTCCAGCGGAGGCGTTCTGCCTCTAGCTGACTTCGGAACAGTCTCATTCTCAGCGTGCACCGCCATGGTCAGTGGATCATCAGGAACCATTGGATCCTTCGGGTCCTCAGTCCAGGTGATCACAATGGTTTCGAGGTCGGGAGCCGTCAAGGCCCAGCCATCGTCTTTATTCGGCAGCGGCGACAGTTTCTCAGTAACATGGAAAAGCTCGGGTCCCTAGCAGGACCCGTCCCCCTTTTTCCCCCAAGAGACCCGCCAAGATCCCAGTAGACGAATATCGTCGTTCGGACTATTACGATACAGTTCTGGTTCACCACGCCAACACAGTTCAGTCCATGTCGGAAGTCTCTAGACCCTAGAGGGATCAGTGAGAAGCTTTCGCTTCCTCGACCCTTGAGCGACTTTCTGAAAAGGTCAGTGTGATTACTAGAAGTGACCATTGGACGTGCACGGCGGTTATAAGCGGCGGCGGACTTTGGTCCGTTTGACGAGAAATGTGTCACGTAAGAATAGACGCTGAGAGAATAGAGCGAGCAACCATCAAGAGCTGGGTCGCTGCGAACAGTCTGAGACTGGCTCTCCGATAGGGGATTCCAGAGATTGGGAGATGTGTCCGTCCCCAAGGACGCGGTAGCCAAGCTCGGCCGTGTTGAGGGCGACCTCCGAGTCGGCCAGGGAGCAAGAGTAGAACCGGAAGGCGCGGTAATCGAGGTAACCGGACGGGTCATCTCCGAAGGCGAAGCAGAGTTCCAGGGGAGCCTGTCATGCGCAGAGTTCTCGGCTCGCGGGGCATGGGGGTTTGGGGGCAAGATCAAGATCCACGGCGATCTCAAGGCCATCGGCGAGGTCAGGGTCGAGAACGGACAATTATCCATCGACGGCTCACTTGGTGCAGCCACAGTCAATATCGACAAGGCCCTCTGGGTCGGCGGAAACGCTCGAGCAGACGACTTCGACGTTGGAGGGGTCCTCGAAGTCAGAGGAAACATCATGGGAAAGAAAGTGGACGTAGGCGGCTCATTCAAAGTCCAGGGAGCAGCCGACGTCGATGAAGTGGATGTTGGAGGTAGCGTCGACATAGCCGGCCCGGTAAAGTGCGCACAGCTCGACGTCGGAGGAATGGCCCGGATCGGCGGTGGAGAGGTCAGCAAAGACGTGGACGTGGGAGGAAAATTCGAATCGACCAAACCTCTCAAGTTCTCCAAGATCGATGTCGGTGGCCTTGCAACACTCAGTGAAGGGGGGGAAGGAGGAGATATTGACGTGGGAGGAAAGTTCGAGAGCAGAGCAGACCTATCATTCAACTCCCTCGACGTCGGAGGTCTCGCCTCGATCAATGGAAACGGGAAAGGGGTTAACGTGGACGTTGGAGGACTCTTGCGCGTATCAGGAAGCCTAACCCTCGAGAAGGATCTTGACATTGGAGGCAGAGCATACGTCGGTGCAGAACTCAGACTCGACTCTCTCGAGGTCGGCGGCAGCATGGAGGCGGACCAGATAGTTGCCCAGAATAGCATAGAGGTGGGAGGAGACCTCAAGACCATCAAGGGAACTAGGGGAGACAGTGTCGAACTGGGACACGGCTCCAGAACTACGGGTCCAATCGTTGCGCGCATCGTGAGCGTCGGACACGGCGGCAAGGTCGAGGACGTCTACGCGGACAAGCTAGAGCTGGAACATGGGTCCAGAGCCAGAAATCTCTACTTCAGAGAGGGCGAAATTGAAGCAGGAGTCCACATCGAGGGAGAAGTATTGTACACGGACGCGATAGAATCCTCGCCCGACGTGAGATTCGCAAAACAACCATCCAAAGTCAACGAGCTACCCAAACCGCCACTCTGAGAAATTGCAGCCTGCCAAAAGGTCCCGGATGGATATCTACGCAGAGATTCTAGAGGCTTTGAAACGGAAGGGACTGACCCGGATAACACGTGTCTCCTACGCGGTCGGCCTGCCTGTCGACCGGACCAAGAACTTTCTCAAGGACCTATCCTCTTCTGGGCTGGTCGTCATGCAGACGGGCGAAGACTCAGGCTACTCGATCACACATCGGGGACTCGAATTTCTCGATGCCTACTGGAAGCTGAAAGGATTCCTGGACTTTATCGGTGGAGAGTCATAACAATGAAATGCCGGGCGATGTCTGTAAACCCTGTTCATGTTCGATACATAGACTAGCCGAGTTTATTTTCGTCAGGGAGGGTATGACTAGAAGTGCGTTTTCGTGGCTGTTTCTGGGTTCGATCTTAGCCAGTCAGGAATTTCTACGGCCCTAAGCAGTTCCTGAATTGAAACGCCCCGCTTCTTGGCTTCCGTCTCAAGTCCTCGAAACGTCTCAGTGCTTACCATCAGCATGAACTTAGGATTTGTCGAATACAAAGCCTCCCGTTAGTAGAATTGTGTCCCAAGCTCTCAATGCGTTTCTCGCTGAAGTCCAGATTTTCCTATACGTTTGGTAAGGATTCATGCACTAAAGAGCTAGGTACAAGCCTCTCCGTGCAGGACCGGCCTTATTGAGGATTTCTTTGAGACAACCTGTCACTGTTGCTCCTCTCAACCTCCTCCTCTCTATAACGGTACTTGGCGTAGGCGAGGAGCAGCCCATACCCAATAGCTGTGTAGAATATAATGTCAAGTCCGAAGCCCAACCAGTCATAAGCGATAGCGAGCAAGCACGATGTGGAGATTGCGATGCCAGGTGGTGGGCATCCCCCAGTCTTCCAGGCGAGGGGGAAGCCGTGCCCACCGGCCCAATTGCTAATCAGCACGGTGCCCAAAGTAAGGAAGGTCCCCATGAGGATGAGAGTGGGCCAGAGAACGACTGGACGCGTCATTGACTTCAGGACTTGGCGGCTTCTAGTCGAAGCTGGTTCGAAGCTTAAACGGCTTGTGGGAGAACCGAGCCCCTGCTAGGCGACGTAGCTCTTGTATTCTTTCTCAAACTCGCGGACGATCTCGAACTTTGGCAGTCTCCGGGACCGGAGCTCGGTGTGGTGCTGGAAGGTTATTTCCGGAAAGACGACTGCGGGTCCATCAGCCGCCAGCCTCGTGGCTGGATGGTCGGGTCCTAGGACCCGCGCGCAGATCTGGCGGGTCAATCGTCTAACCTCGCCCTCGTCAACATATCCCAACGTGTGCAGATATTCGTGAAGCAGCGTGTAGAACACGTAGGCGTTGAGGTACCGTCGATCCTTCGCTAGGTGGGTGACCTGGTCGAGGAGGCTGCGGTTCATCACTATAAAGTTGGAGCCCATCTGGTGAAACGCGCCGATGTACTCGGGAAGGTCAGCGAGGCCAAGCATCAGCCCAGTCCGCCTCTTTCCAAGGCTGGTCTTGACCGATTTCTTGACGAGCTGGAAGACTTCGCTGAAGTCGAAGCTTCGATCCAGTCCCTCAGAGATTCCTATGCTGGTTTGTGGCGGCTCCATTTTTCAGAACTCAACTCAGAACGATAAGTCTATAGTATTCCAGGATCGATCCTGTCCGCGCGGCTATTTAAGGACTGGATTTCTCAACAGCCAATCAGGGGAGACACGTCGAACCATACTGGCGACGAGTGGAACGACGTTAAGAAGGCTGTCGAACAGGCGCTCCCCTTCTACGAATCGATTAGCGAAGCTATCTCCCTCGGTCTAGCCGGACCTCTCAGGCGCCGAGCCATCCGTAGACTAGAGACTCAGAGAAACGACTGGATTCTAGATTCAGGAACGGGACCAGGGGTTAGCAGCAGGATGCTGCTCGACGATGGCTTCGAGAAGGTGATCGGCCTAGACCCTTCTCTAATCCTCTTACGATCCACCAAAACCCGTCTGAGGGACGGTTTCTATCCAGTCCGCGGCGTTGCAGAGAACCTACCGTTTCGAAACGGGAGCGTGGCTGGAGCAATCACCTGTTTCTCGCTACGCGACGTCCGAGACAGAGAGGCTTCAGTTGGCGAGTTTGCCAGAGTCGTCAGAGAGACCGGTCGTCTGGAGATAGTCGATGTCGGAAAACCGGACAGCCCATTCTTTCAGAGACTCATCAGCCTCTACGTCGTTCTGGTGATGCCGATTGTTGCCAAGTTCTTCATCGGGGGACGCGCTCGAGGGAATCCTTTTCGTATGATCGTTCCCACTTTTCATCGACTTTCGACGAATCACAACCTCGCAATGCTGGCTGAGCGCAAGTTCGGTTCATCTAGGCTTCACGAGTTTCTTCTCGGAGGATTAGTGATAGTCGAAGCAAGACAGACAGACTTCTCGCGTCCTTAGAGCCACAGGCAATGAACCATCCGAAGATTTGAAAAACGATGTTGACGCTCGAGACTCAACGGAGTAGATTGCGGCTCAGTTGATGGGGACTCCCGGGCTTATATGAGCAACGATGACAACGCTGGCGGGACAAGCTGTTGACAGAGAAGTCTGCCACGCTTTCTCATTTTGACGGTGAAAAAGTGATCTCACTAGAAACCTATCGGAGAAACGGTGAGCCAGTCCGGACACCAGTGTGGTTTCTGAAAGAAAACGGGCTCTTGTACGTGCACACGGACGACAGCACAGGCAAGGTGAAACGAATAAGACGAAACCCGAAGGTTCGGATCGCCCCATCTCACTTTAGAGGAAAACCAAAAGCGGACTATATCGATGGTCGAGCCGAACTAGAAACAGATCCAGAAACTGTCAAGAAGTATCAGGAGCGGATCTACGAGAGGTACGGCCTACAGGGAACCTTCGCCAAGTTCAGTCAACGTTTCTCAAGAAGCAAGGCCAAAGACATAATCATCATCATTCGGCCCTAGTGGTTCTTGGGTTTTTAGCCGAGCTGACGAAAACCAAGACGTACGAAAGAAAAAGAAAGGGGGTGACTAGGCCTCCCCGGTTAGGGATTCCTAGTACCTGCGGTGCTTTTGATAACAGTCCCTACAATAGACAGGTCTGCCCTCAGTTGGCTGGAAGGGGACTTCCGTCTCCTTGCCACAGTCAGAACAGACAACTTTGTGCATCGTCCGAGGACTGCCATACGAACTACGACTCATCGGCCTAGTACACCTCCCATTGCGTATATGAACGAGGAGAAGGCACTACGTTAATAACCTTAGTGAGACGCGACTCGCGATCCCAATCGAAATACCCTTCCCATTTCGTAGTGATTGGAAACCGGATAGAGAACACCGACAAGAGTCCTCGCCGCAGAGAACAGATTCAGTCGAAGGACTGCCAACAAGCAACGACTATATTGAACGCCAAGAGAAACTAGCGGGCATGGATAGTTCCGAATTTCAGAGAGCGCTAGACGCATCAGAGGAACTGCGAATAACGGTTACAGGAAGAAAGACCGGGCGAGAACACTCCACACCAGTCTGGTTTGTCCGAGAAGGGAAAGCTATCCTTCTCCTCCCCGTGAGTGGCTCAAAGAACCAGTGGTATAAGAACGTCCTCAAGTCGAACCGGATCAAGATCTCCTCCGGGAAATTATCCCTCGAACTTTCCGCGAGACCCATAACAGACCCCAAGAAGGTAGCGACTGTGGCCGACAAGTTTCGGAAGAAACATGGCGCGGCTGACGTCAAGAAATACTATTCAGTCTTTGATGCCGCGGTAGAGCTAACCCTCCCCTAGAGGAAAGTTCTGCAGGGGACGAGGTCCAAGTTCTCTAAGACGGCCCTACGATTGGAAACGTTCGGCCCGAACTCTGCCGCTCGATCATCCAATTAGGGTACTGGACCCGGGGCTTTGTTATTCTATCCAGATTCTCCAACTGCCCCGCCGTCAGGTTCACGTCAAGAGCGCCAAGGTTCTGCTCGAACTGCTCCATTGTTCTGGCTCCGAGTAGGACGATGTGGCTCTTGGAGAGAAGCCAGGATAGAGCGATCTGAGCAGGAGTAGCGCCCTGTTCCTCGGCTATCTGCTTAACCTTCTCTACAATTCCGAATCCTGTTGTCTCGTCGAAGAATGGGAAGAACAATCCCCTGTTCCCCGCCCGCGTGCCTGCCGGAGGCTTCGAATCTTTCGCGTACTTGCCTGAGAGCGTTCCTCCATGCAGGGGACTCCAGACGAGCAGTGTCATCTTGCCGTACCGCATGAAGGGAAGGATCTCATGCTCGATGTCCCGGTTCAAGAGACTGTAGTTCATCTGCGCTGTCTCGTATCTTGAGTATCCCCTCTCCTCGCATCTCGCCTGGAGAGTGCTCATCTGCCAGGCGGTGAAGTTTGAGACTCCGGGATATCGTACATAGCCCCGCTCGACCAGGTCCTGCATTGCTTCGAGAGATTCGTCAAGGGGGACGTGCGAGTCCCACGAGTGGAACTGGTAGAGGTCGACCCAGCTAGTTCCCAGCCTCTCGAGACTCTTCTGGATTGCGATCTCAATATGGTGTCGTGATAGGCCTATCTCGTTTATCCCCGCCCCTGTCCGTCCTCTCACTTTTGTGGCGATGAGGATCTGATCTCTGTACGGTTTCAGCGCGCTCCCCAGGCTCTTTTCTGATTCACCTTCGTCATAGACGTCGGCCGTATCGAAGAGATTGATGCCAGAATCAATCGCCCTCGCTACCAGCTTGTTGACAGTGTCCTGGCCCAGGCCGCCTAGTTTCCAGACGTTCTTTTCTCCAAAAGTCATAGCTCCCAGTGCGAGGAGAGATCCGTGGACCCCGGTTCGTCCGATAGGAGTATACTTCATCTGCATCGCATGATCAAATGGATGGAGTAAAGAGTTTAACATAAAGATAGATCGGCGCTGAAAACTTTGATGCATTGTCTCAATAGGCGAGCGTGCTTGGTCTGGGGCGTGTCTCTTCAGGGTAGGTCAATTGTAGTGTTTTGAGGTCAATTGTGGACGGACGACTTATTGCAGGAGATAGCCCTAGTTGCAATGAGAACCCAGTCTGGAGGCTTGAGAACAGTTTGCCCGTGACGATCACTCCCAGGTGCCCGAGGTGCGGCATGCGCCTCTACGCCGTGCGCGCCAACAGACCTGGGATAGGCTCCAGCGGCGACACAGCTCTCCCCTTTGGCTATTGCTGGGAGTGTGAGGAGCTGTTCAAGGTTGACGTGGAGCTCGAGCAGTTGAAGCCTCGTAAAGCGGAGTCTCCGCCGAGTAACCGGGCGGCTAACCCTTCAAGGCAGCGAGCAAACGGGGACACCAATAACGAAGATTCAGCACGCTATTGAGAATCGGTCTCTCTACCTAGACCCTGGACTCTACATCCAACCCAACAGTTCTAGGATCGGTCACGGTCGGTGTCGATCCGTTCATGAGCAAGCCTTGATGCTAATCTATGCGGGATCCTCTCGATGGAAGGGAGAGCTGACTCCGGGATTGAGATCAGACGGATTCTGCTCTTGACTAGGCTACAGAAGACCCCGAAGGGCCTAACGATGAATCAGCTCGTCAGAGATTGTAGCAGGGTTGACGGTTGGAATATTCTTGGGACGGGTCTCTGGGAAGGGGTCCGGATTGTCTTGCAGAGCCTGATCAATGATGGGCTCGTGGCGGTGAAGACCAAGTTTCTGATCACAATGAAAGGCCGGGATTATCTCGCAGATCCGTTAAAGTGGAGGCTAAACGTGGAGACGACCCAGGAGGTGGAGAGGAAACTGTTCTGGAACAGCATATACGAGATCTTCGACAAGGCCCTCACTCGGCTCCGAGCCAGATCACAGCCCTCTTCGAGGAAGGAGTAACTGGAAATGTTTTGCCAATAACCTGTTGAACTCTCCTTGATCTTTCACCAAATGCTCAACGCGTTTCCAGCGTTCTGTTAGTATCAATTTCTCATCAGTGAGTGTCACTCTCCCTGTGGGAGTGAGCTTGCTGATTAATCGTCCTTGGGTAAAGTGGGATCGTGGGGAGGTCTGCTGGTACCTGTTCCTGGCTGCGAAGTCGGCGAGCTTTCTTGGGCGCAGAGTAAACGCATACTGAGGCTTCCAAGTAGTTTCGTCCGCGCTCCGGCGTAACAGTAGCCTCGTCTTTCCTTTGCTAACGATCCGATAAACTTCGCCCTTGTCTTGCTGCGCAACAGCGCTATCGAGCCGTTTTGGCTCAGTGAACAGATCTCCGAATCCGACATCGACTAGCCAGCGCTCTCCAAGACGGACGAGGAGTGTCAAATGGTCAAAATCCGGGCTGAAGCCTCCCTCCTTTCTCGCCACTCTAGCAGAGAGCATTGAAACCTTGAAGCCGAGGCGCTTCAACAGCCAAGCGAAGCATCCGTTCAGCTCGTAGCAGTAGCCGCCCCGACGGTTCTCGACTATCTTCTCGTAGAAGAATCTCTCATCGAGGATTATCGGTCGGCCTACGTGGATGTCGAGGTTCTCGAACGGCACTGTGAGCAAGTGTCGATGGTGCATCCTGCGTAGGACGTCAATGTGCGGAGTCAGAGGACCTCGATAACCTATCCGTTTCAGATAGGACGCGGCATCCACTTTTCGAATGTTGATTGACATGAGCTTGTTTTTCATTCTTCGAATTACCTGCGTGGAAAAAAATCCCGGCTATTCCAGTAACACGCCTCGTCATTCTCCGCGATTCCCGCCCATAAGATAATCCTCCATCGACCCAACACGTAGGCTTTCAGGTAGCGTAACTTTCGTGAAGACGTTTGTGGGGATCAATATGAGGTACCGGTGTCACGACGAATCGTCTGAGTCCCTTGATGGTCGCTCTGACAGAGGACTCGAGTTGGGTGGCGACTTCATGCGCCTGGTCGAGGGTTATGCTACCGTCCACTTCGACTTGTAGTGCTCCTACTATGAAGGGTCCGGCTCTTCGGAGGCGAAGGTCTCTGATTCCCTTGACATGGGCATGGGATCTAATTACGGATTCTATCTTCTTAGATAGTTCCGGCTCGTGGAACTCGTCCAAGAGCACTAGGGTTGATTCTCTGATGGTAACGTAGGCGACTGACAGGATGTAGACCGCTACAAGCATTCCTCCGATGGCGTCCGCATGATAAACTCCGAAGCTCGCTACAAGTACACTGGCGAACGCGACGAAGCTGGATGTGGCGTCTTTGATCGAGTTCTTCGCATCCAGCTTGAGCGATAGTATGTTGTACTTGTTCGCGATTCGGCGCATCTGGAGCGCTCTGTACAGACTGCCCAGGCCAGCTGCCGCTAGGACGAGAAGCGCGAGGAGGGACAATCGTAGTGGAGATGGGTTTAGGAGAGCTCTGTAGGATCTGAACAAGATGTATGCTGAGATGGGTATCAGGACTATTCCTGTGACAAATGCAGTGAAGCTCTCGACCTTGTAGTAGCCGTACTGAAACCGGCGGTTCGGCTTGCGGCGGACAAAGCGGAGCCCAGTCCAGACGAAGAAGCTGACTCCAGCGTCACCGATAGAGTCGATCCCATCGGCGAGTAGTGCTACGCTCCCGCTCACGGCACTGAACGCTATCTCTACGATGCCTAGGGCTAGTAGGGTCCAGACGGAGACTTTGGCTATTCGTTCTCCTTCGTGAAACCCTCTCGGTTCTTCCTGCAAAGGGTAATTGTCTATTCTCCAGCTGTTCTAGAGATCTGTTGTTGCTATAAGGTGATTCCGCTTCTCTGGGACCAATGCGAAGAGCGTTGAGGATACGGCTCCACCAGCACTGCGGAGATAGTTATCGGTCTGCCTAGAATCTGTATTATCTTTGGAAACGTGAATTCCCGTTTCTACGCAGCTATTAGCCTTGCATGTTTTTGCGGAAGTGGCTGTGACTAGCCCCAGAATCTTGCGCCCAGAATAGACGCGGCAATCGCAAACAATCCAGCCATGGGCAGTGTGACCATCCAGGCCGTCGCCATCCCCGGTGCCCGCGTTGCTGGGGGGTGTGTCCAATCAACGTCTTGGCCACCCGGTCCCCCCAAACTAGGGATCCGGCGACGACGGCGACGCCTACGATCACGTAGGGCAACCAGACAGTGTCCTCTGGTGTGCTTAGAAGGAGGAATGTTCCCAGCGCTGCCATTTTGGGAGCGTCGTTAACGCCCCTCGCGAAGGCGACACCTGCAGCGGAGCCCCAATCGGCTAACCCAACACGTCCCGAAGAAGTTTCACTCGCTTCAGCCCCTCGCCTGTGTAACAATCGGCTAAGTATGTAGACTCCTACCAATGCAGCAAACGGACCAGCGGCTAGGGGAAGGAGGATCCTCCAGATGAGAAAGTCCCATTGTAGACTCGAGGCACCGAGCAAGTAGACCGCCTGTACAATGATCGCGCCGACTATTGCGTGCGTTGTCGAGACTTGAATCCTGAGGAGAGTTGCGAGCAGGATCCAGGCCGCCGCACCTGCAAGCGCTGCTAGTATGAAGGAGGACCCGGGAGCGGTCTGGAGGAAGCTCTGGGGCGTGAACGCGGAGAACAGTCTGACCGAGATGACAATGGCAGCGACACTGCCAAGCCCGCTGAATATGCCCCCCCAGACAAGTGGCGAATATCGAGGCCGAAAGGTTGCTGTCTCAGGGTCTGTCATAAGAGCGATAATGCTCTTTCCAACATCATTCGCTCCGTTGCCAAAGGCTAGGACGAACAAAACTGCCAGCCCAATGTCGGCCGTCACGGACATTAGTCTTCACCAAACTACCTTGTTCCGCCGGAACACGTTCCACTGTAGTGAAAGCCGAAAGCGTGAGGGCGATATTTGCAGATTGATACTATTGCCTTTGCAATACCTCAACAGTTTGGAGTAGCGGGCCGACAGCAGCTCATCGGAATGCCTTCCGATCCGATAGAGGTAGATGGCGACTCGGGGGGGTGTCTTGAGGAGACAGGCGTTGCGTCGACGATTTCGGCGAACACAGTGGGATCATGCGTCATGCGATAAACCGTCCTCTCCCTCACGATCCGAGGGCTTGAATTAGATATATTCGAACTCTTGGTGCTTTGACCAAGTCGAGTCATTTGTGTTCTTCAATGTGTTGTGTGATGCATCTTGTGTTCTCTCGATGAGCGTTCAAATGCGTTGGATGAAATAACCGGATCGGATCTTGGGGGGAGAAAATCTCATGAAGAAGCTATTCGGAGCTTCGCTAATCCTACTCTGCATCGGACTGGTCTCAGTAGCTCAGGGCAGCTCGACTGTCAGCACGGCTTTTGAGATGCCCGTCAATATCCAGACATCGATGTCCACCTCGGACTGCAGCAATTCGCCCGGGCCAACCATCACTCTTCAAGGAGCCTTGTCCCTAGGAGGAATGGGAGTCAAACTCCTGTTCGAAAACAATGTCAAAGGCACACATACGCACACAGTAGAGTCGACTGCTAGCGCAACAGTCATCCCGCAGGGACAGAGTATTCAGATTCCCAAGCAGCCCGTTCTCGGTGGGGTCGGCGGCAACCCGTACATCTGGCTACAGTTCATGGACGGTCACGATAACCCGCTCTCCGGCATGAACTTCCTCGGAAGATGTGTCCAGGGTCTCTTCACAACATCCGCGGACTTCACCATCCCTTCCACTGCCATGGCACAGGTATCAGCAGTGGACTGCAGCAACACCGGGTCTCACATCACTCTCTCGGGACAGCTAGCCCTATCAGGGATTAAGGCCAACCTCATCTTCGCCAATTCCGTGAACCTAGTCCACGAGAACACACAGTCTACAACTGTCAGCGTAGTCCTCATCCCAGCCGGCCAGACAATCTCGTTCGCAAAGCAACCATCTCTAGGCGGTGTAGGCGGAAACCCATGGATATTCCTCCAGTTCACTGATGGCAAGGGCAACACAGTGTCAGGCAGCTTCATGATGGGACGCTGCGTCCAGCTCTCCCGATAGGATAAGCATAGCCAAACGCGACACAGAACAATACTTCCCCTTTTTTTTCCATTAATAATCGACTCCGTCACGGGACCGGGGATTTCTTGGGGATTCTCTAGAAAGTGGGGGGAGGTCACAACGGTTGATTTCGTTTTGAGTGTACTTTTCGTGCGCGGCAGTTTATAGGAAGAGTCGCTCTACCGAGGATGGAGAGACAACGACAACGTTCAACGGCTGTTCTAGCTCTCGTGTGGGGAATCCCATTTGTGAGACTAGTTCTGGGGCCCGAGTGACCTGTCAATGATCTCCCAAGTCAGGCAGGGACCCGAAAGGGTACCTGAGAGGAGGCTGGCGCTGGTCCACCGAGTCATCGTGCCTGACAAGGAGTATCCGAAAGAGTATGCAATTCTAGTGACGGATCGCCGATCAGTCTTCATCCGTCAGAGGAAGACGAGAAGGAGCTTTGTACTTCGCTACGAGATGAGGATTGGAACCGCGCTAGTGACAGACGTGATACCGAAGACCCTTGACGACTTTGAGCAAACCAGCCCTGAATCATTGATGGCAGATGACTCGAATCTCACCGTTCCACATGAGGCGGTTATCTCGCTGGCGATGAGAACGGAAGAGCATGAACGCCGTAAACGCGATCTTTTCCTGTGGTTGACGATGAGAAGGCAGGGGGAAGTCTTCCAAGTGTACAACTTCGAGATGAAATACCGGCTGGACCCGGATCGGGACGCCATGATCAAATTCTACATGGTTCCTCTAGGAGCGTACTTCAAGCCCAGGAGACAGACCCAGAGCAGGGAAACGATCCTACGAGAATACGCAGCGGACGCGCTTGAGATCTTTCAAAGGGTCCTTCCCCCGGATTGCATATTCGTAGCAGGATAGCGGATCGTTCACATAGCGCAACTTCCAGTCTGTCAGCGCTGGTTACACTACTTCGGTGAGTCTTAATACGGGAAATCCTTTTTCGAATGAGAAGCTGACACCATGAATATTCGTAAATGGTTTGATGCCGTAGATAATCAATGAGCCGTTAATATTCTGCATCTTTACGTGATAGTCTGCTATTCTGAGAAAGTCCTCCCTAAGCTTGGTGGGCCTGGAGGCCAAGCCGATGCTGAGGGCCGCCGAATCCCGAATACTCGCACCAATGTCGGCAAGGCCAGGAAGGAATAGGTCTTCTCCATAGACTTGGACTATCTTGTCGAAATCGCTCGCCAGAACGATCGATGAGGAGACACTGGTCAACTCTTTCCAGCAAGCACCGAACAACAATGCATCATCCTCAAGGCTCCCTTTCAACAGCAACCGCCACTTCCTAGGGGGAAGAGTCTGGTTGAACTCTGCGATCCGAACCCTTTCTTCGAGAGCCTTCTGCCCGACGCATCGACCCAATGCTTCAGCTACGTTCTCAGAGCTGATAGTGCTGGTGGGAACGATGATCGAGGTGCCTCCCTGATTTACAAAGTTAGCGATGATGATCCTCAGTAGAAGTCTCACTTCGACAGGTGCAACGGTGTTGTTGAGGTCCAATAATAGCGAGGAGCCCTTCCTGATCCCACCCTTCAGCATCTTGTCCAGGTCGGAGCTGCCAGTCGAAAACGATGTTGCGGAGGGAGCAATAGACTCGGGCATCTTCGCCCTGGTCGGCGTAGCATCGACTATTTCGGAATCCGATAGGAATGTGAACCTGCCCTTGTCCAATGAGAATAGTCCTTGGCTGGTTTCTACTCTCAGCCCCCGTAGCTTGTTCACAGAGAGCGTCCTGACTCTACGGCCTTCCAGCTGAGATAGGGAGAGATTGACTACTCCGTCCACGAGATGAGACATGTCGCCCGTCTGTCCCCCCTCATTCACGAGCACAACACTCACCTTGCTCTCTTCAGGCTCGGAAAGGATAGCTGACTCGAGCATGCGGCGCCCTTCTTCGGTTGTGTTTCTGAGAGCCCCTTCCCAACTATCTATGACGATGAGGCTCCTCTGTGAGGAGTGTTTCATATTCAGAACTTTGCTGAGGATACTGTCAGCCTGCGAGACGCGAAAATCGTTGACTCCCTCAGGCACATTGCCTTTTACTGATCTACCCGATATCGAATCGACCACCTCGTTTAACCAGGGAAAATGTTTCCGCAGCCTGGGAGGCGAGACACGGCTCGAAATGTAAAGTCTGTTGGGAGGAACGGTGCGGGATCCGATCCGCGGTCCCTCCATCCGTCGAAGAAGCTCCAGTGCGAGAGTGGTCTTTCCAGTGCCAGGCGGACCTTGAATCAGCAGCACATTCCCGGTCGACTCCAAGAATTTCATGATGAGACCGAGTAGGTCAGCGCTTCCAGACTGGTCTGAAAGCGGGGTCCCAATTTCAACATCTGGGACCTCCAGTTCTGGGCCAGAGGGGTTGCCCTCAGTAATCATTGAGAATCAGAGCCATTGGAGTCCAACTTTTCTTACAAGTATTCCGTTACCAGCGCCCGCCCAGGTCATTGGAGTCCCGAATAGTATATCGAAACTAGAAATGTTCTGTATTCCGATAGTACTGTCGTGTTCTTCCATAACAGGATCCTGACGCTTCTTCTGGGATCGTCCGCTTCAGCTCTTTCGACTCAGTATGTTGGAAACGTAGTCTTGGAAGGGCTTGTCGAACATTCCTTCCGAGGTTCGATGAACATCGCGGAATGCGGGATGTCTCGTCACGGCCTCGAGAAAGAGGCTCCACTGGTTCCAGGTGTCACTGTCTATCCATTTCTTTCTGTAGAGCAGGTGAATCCTCTCAAATATTCCGTAGAGGAGGAGCATGTAGTTTCGGACAACCATGCTCTCTGGAGGTTGAGATTGGAGCTCCGCGCGCGTGGGCATGTTTGCTCTCGCCATCTCCATGGGAAGTTTGCTCAACTGGGGATTCTCAACGAGCATCTTCATCGAGTCAGTATAATCGTCCAATGCTCTCTGGTAGGCTGCCTCTCTCGTGGCATTGTTCTGGCTGCGGAAGGAGAGAATGAAGATTACAAGCGTTAGGGTCAGGACGATCGTCTGAGCAACAGTGCTCCAGACTACTGGGTCGGATATGTCAACCAACGCAGGGCAACCCTCTTGACAGGTCCATGGAATTTAACAGTACCATTCACTAAAGATAGCTCGCCGAAAATACATTTGCGACTCTAGATCTTGGAAGTGGACGCGAGCCTTCGGCTTACTACAGTCATGTGAAAAGAGTCTATGGTGAGCGGAGTTAATTCTCCTAGGCTACCGTATGATTCAACATAGTCCCACCCCGCTGAGAACAGCAACGCCTTTAGTTCGTGTAGTGAGTATACCCGATGAGATACCGGGACATCGGCTATCAGTCGAAGTGAGTTCCTCTCCCTTCGATAAAATTTCCAACTGTTTCTCATGAACGAGGATTCCAAGTCGAGCCTTCTGGCATCGCTCCATACCATCTTGCCCATCTCCGAGATGTTCTGCTCTTGGAAGTGCCTCACCAAATAGTCGCGGTTGACTGTCTCGATAACTAAAACTCCATGTCGACCGGTGATAGCGCGTAATGAGTGGAGGACTCGTCTGTCATCAGCCTCGCCGTAATATCCCATCGAGGTGCCGATATTGACTACGGCGTCAAACCTGTCTTCTTCACTGGCTAGCAGCCGCGTAGCCTTTCTCGCATCTATTCTGTAGAAAATTGTCTTGCCATCTACACTCTCCTTCTTCGCCCATTTCTGAGCTAACCTCAGGTACAAAGGAGAAATGTCGACGCCAACGACTTCGTACCCTGCTTTGGCAAGATTGATCGAGATCCTTCCTAGTCCACAAGCTAAGTCTAAGATTCTGCCGCCACTCGGGACCCCATGCGCTTGGAAGATTTTCCGCAACCCCTCCACCTGGGGTTGAGCGAACGTATTCATCTGTTCCATCCACGGAAGAAACAGTTCCGGATGGTCGACAAACAGTGTCTCTGTCCAATGCTTGATTCTTCCACGAATCAGCGTCCACTCACCCCATTCCCGAATTTCGATTGGCCTGTCGGTATTGATGCCTTGTAAGTCTTCAACTGTGGGGCCTTGTACGATCGATATGCGAATCGCAGAGAATGTCGTCGAGTTGCCATCCTAGGCTAAATTGACGCCCAAGGGAAACGCATATCCAGTTCTGGGTCATTGACTATTTCATGGCAGAGAGTATCATGCTCGACAGCCAGACTGAGGCTCGGAGACAAGCAGCGAAGCAATTCCTCGAACTAGTCGTGGCAGGAGAAATCGACGAGGCGTACCAGAGGCATGTCGACCTTAGTGGCAAGCACCATAACCCCTTCTTTGCGGAAGGCTTTCCCGCGTTGAAGAAGGCTATGATTGAGAACCATGTCCAGTTTCCGAACAAGAAACTTCTGGTCAAGAATGTCCTCAACGATGGCTACCTTGTAGCAGTGCACTCCCAGATCGTGCTTCGTCCGGGGGAGCCGGGGGTTGCCACCGTTCATCTATTCCGCTTTGATGGTGACAAGATCGTAGAAATGTGGGACGTCGGCCAGCCGGTGCCTAGAGATTCTCCAAACCATGACGGAGCATTCTAGACAAGCGAGCGGGATCGTTGGAGGAACCATCCCCGAGAAGATCGGTCGTTTCGGAGTTTGCTACACTGGACGGTGCCATGGAGGACCTTGGCGGAGCCGAGAAATCCGAGCATGGTGGTTGGATCTGGCCCTACTGGATTGAAGGGATCGGCAAGTTCAAGTTCGACGAATTATTCGCGACCGACGCCCTACTGCCAGGACAGGGGACCTAGCAATGCTTCGCAAAGCCTGGCCATCTGTAAAAGACGAGCAAGGATTTACAAATCGGATGGACAATCTTCCGAAGTACCTGATTTCGAGTAACTTAGAAATCAAGTGGAACAATTCTCATCCCATCGAAGGAGACTCGGAGAAGAAGTGAAGGAGATCAAAGAAATGCCTAGGCAAAAATATCGAGGAGGTTCAGCTCGGGCGTTGTTCTACTTCGCTGCGAGCGGGGCCAGAAGCCAACGTAGATTCGGTCCCTGAAAGGTCACTTTTTGCCTTGACATTTTCCTCTTCGACACTTGCAATTCCTACCGACCTGGGTTGGGACACATTCCCCGTGAATCTCGACTTTGCACTTGTGACAGATGTCCGGTTGATGCCAGAGACCTTCGTAGCTTATGATGTAGGTATAACGTCTCATATCACACGATCCTCAGAGGCGTCGTCCACAAATACCTGCGATCTCGGGCTTGTTTCAAGCCGAGCAGATTGCATTGCAGTCAGGCTGAGTTGCTTCTCGCAAATAAAGCGATCAATCGATTTCCTGCCCTCCAGTTCAATAGAATCGAGCTATAGCCTAAACCCCCGTCGATTCTTCAAGTTCTAGCCTTGTCCTTTAGGGCTCAATCTTCTGAGCTTCTTTTCGCTGATGTCCTGAATAAGGATGGATGCGCCTATTGTCCGGCCCGTGGGGTCGCTGATAGAGGTCACTGATAATGATACGTCGATACTGGCACCGTCCTTGCGCGTAAGCCGCGTCTCGTATGGAAGAATACGTCCATCGCGCTTGAGCCGCTCGAGGATTTCGGATTCTCCATTCTCGCCGGAAGGCATCAGGATACCCCCTTCTGACCTACAGCTTCGAGGGTACTGTAGCCGAAGATACGCTCTGCACCCTTGTTCCAGCTGACAATCGTGCCGTCCAAAGTTTCTTTTATGATGGCGTCGCTAGAGGTTTCCACAATGGCGGCGAGACGGGCGCGCTCTTCCTCAACACGCCTGCGTTCTGAGATGTCGCGGATGGCGCTTGAGACCAGAACGCCTGAATCTGACTGGAGTGGGCTGAGGCTGATCTCGACGGGAAACTCTGTCCCGTCCTTTCGAAGTCCATAGAGTTCCATGCCCACTCCCATCTCACGTCTACGTGGCGTGGCGTGGAAGTCTGCACGGTGCGCTACATGTCCAGTCCGGAAGCGCTGAGGAATGAGGTCCTCCACCTTCAGGTTCAAGACTTCTTCACGAGCATAGCCGAACAATGCTTCGGTCTGCGAGTTTACCTGAACTATCCTGCCTTGAGCATCAGCGATGACCATCGCATCGGGGGCTGAATCGACTAGGGTCTCGAACCGGCTTTCAGCAGCTCGTGCTTTCCGCGCCTCTTCCTGAGCATCCAATCTCTCATGGACCAAAGCGCTCAGGGCAAGACCAACAGTAGCGAGCACCATTATCGAAAACTGGAGCGAGAGGAGAGCCGTGTTGGTGCTCCCGGAGCCATAGGGCCCGAGTCTCCCAAGTGTACCCCAGATAGCGATTGTTGAGAAGAGGAAGGTGGCTCCAGTCGCGCCCCTCGACCCGAAGCGTAACCCTGCCCAGACGATTATCGGAACGACCGTGAAGCTAAGCGCTACAGGGGGGATCGAGGAAAAGATCAGAGGCGCGAAAACGGTTGCGCCCGCGATTAACACCACCAGAATCAGCAGAACAAGTTCACGAAGACCACCGACAGGCACTTGCTTGGGACGGAGGACAAACGATATAATTAGAGGTGCTACGATGAGAGCTCCTGACGCGTCGCCGAGCCACCAAGTCGTCCATACCACACCTTATAGGGACCACTGAACCAGCCCGTCCGCGGCCAGGCTTGTTGTTCCAACCGTGGCGCTGACCAAAGGGGCGGCCAGGCCGGCGGCAAGAACGAAGACTCCCAGGCTACGTGCCCCATTAAACGCGTGCACTCCATGAGCGAAACGTACAACGAGCCAGAAGGCCATGAAGGCCTCCAAGGTATTTCCCGCCGCGATGGCTATGGACGTGATGGGACCGGAAGTCAGAGAATTGGCGGCAAAGGCTCCAATGTATATTCCGGGCCAGAGCCGCGGACCCCAGATCAGAAGTGCAGCGATCGCGAGACCGGTTGGAGGCCAGACCGGACTGGCGCTCGCGTTCAGCGTTGCGAACAGCCTCAGGCTGCTGAACGCTACAGCCATGTAGACAGCGGCAAAGATTCCATTGGAAACCAATATGCTCTCGTTGCGCATGACGCTCAGTGGTCTTCACGCCCATTCTGCTAATATGATATTTAGCCAGGGAGTTGGCGAATCCCGTCTACTTGACCCCAAGTAAGTTCTTGGCCTTATTCATTTCAAAGAAGAACGCCACGCTGGGCACCAGTTGACGTTGCAAATCAGTCCCCGTAAGAAAGAGGTCAACTAGTTCGCTAAAGTGCGAGGCAACTAAGATCGTCGAATCGGACTCGCATAAAACGAAGTCCCTAGGTGGGTAAGAGCTGAAGGCTCGATTGTAGACGAATAAGGAGACGTGAAGCCTACACCGTAGTATGAGACTCATGCGAGAATAGTATCCGACTAAAGAGCATTCAAGGATTGATCGATACCCGCCTACCGGCGGAAAGAGACTCAGCTAAACCCTGTGTTATCCGCCAGGTGCGGGTGCTGCCTTGCGGGTTCGACTTCTTCAGAGTAGATCCTCTTAAGATTCGAATGTTCATCTGTCCCATGCTTCTTTCGAGGATGAAGGTATGATCGATAGTTTCTGGCGAAGCCCCTAACAACGACAACTTGTAATGACTGTGGCTCGGAATCCTCGGACATGCCATAATTCATACGCTCAGAATATATAAACGCATTGACGAACGTCTATACGTCTATCTGGCTCGGGGCGCCACCTGCAGGGTGGTCAGCCCCAGCCTTCGTTGCAGTTCCGTCACGTACGCGGAGAGGGTCTCAGATTTAACGTGGTAGTAGCAGAACTGGCCCTGCTTCTCCCTCTCGACAACCCCCGCTACCGACAGCTCCTTCAGATGATGCGATACTGTGGGCTGCGAGACGTCGAAAAAGGAATGAACGTCCGAACAGTTCAGTTTGCCGGTCGAAGCCAGCTTCTGAAGTATTGCGCGACGCTGCGGATCGGCCAGGGCTTTGCTTATCCGATCGAACTCTTCGGACGCCAGCTTCATTACGTGGGGTCTAGGTACTAACGTACGTATTAGCATTTCGATATGCGTCTATCAGTCTTCAGCGAGACGCTAACAGACATATAGACATTCATCAATACGTTTATATTCCCGACAGCTCGAGCATATTTGCATGAACAAGATGGAGACGAGTGAAGGCAGAGTCGCGCAGGTCAATGATGGAGACTTCGGCAGCGAGGTCCTGAGGTCACCCATTCCAGTCCTAGTGGACTTCTATGCGGACTGGTGCGGACCATGCAAGATTGTCGCGCCCACGATGGAAGTCCTATCGAAGGAATACGCGGGCAAGGTCAAGTTCGTCAAAGTCAACGTTGACATTAACCAGGAAGTAGCCTCGAAGTATGACATAATGAGCATACCTACGGCGATGCTTTTCGAGAACGGTGAGGTCAAAGACATTCTCGTAGGCGCGTATCCGGCCGCTGCCTACAGGCAGCGCATTGACAGTGCCAATAACCGCCTAGGCTAGCTCGACCAGCGGCGATGCGGGTCAACGAAGCAAGGCATGCAGACAGGACGGAGGCAACACCCTATTTGTGGCTAGAGGGAGCGATCAACGCTCCTCCTTGTAAACAGATGATTGCTGGTTGGAGGTCTTCCAACCTAGAATATTTTTAGTCGAAACCCAGGCACGAATGAGACTGATCACTGATGGGTTCGGAGAAGGGTCTCCCGTTCGGACAGCTTAGATACTGTATGTTGGAAGCTCAAACGTCCAGAAGGACCTAGAATACTACACAGGGATCCTTGGTGCCAAGAAAGTCTGGGACATTTCCAGCTCTGGCACAAGGGTCGCGGCCCTTCGCCTGGGTAGAGGCCCAGCAATATTACTTGCAGATCATCGTCCGGCCGGAACTTGCATCCTAATCTTTCAAATCGATGATCTAGCGGCTGCGTCGAAGCAGCTTCGGAAAAAGGGCTGGAGGCGCGAGGGTGAAAGTTTCGAGATTCCCGAGGGACCCTGCTACAGGTTCAACGATCCGAGCGGCAACCCACTCGCCCTGCTAGAGGTGGTTAGGCCAAATGTCTTCGGATCGAGCTTTGAGGATGAGAGTCGATAGTCTCAACGGGAACTCTTGTTTTCCGGAAGGCAATATCCATGTTTCCAAGAACTTGCTGCGCAGGCTCATTTCCTCGACCGGGCTTGGGTGACAGAGTCGGAAGTGATCGTGACATCTGAGGAGGAGCCAGGACTTAGGGCTGCGTCGGGGCTCTTTCTTCTGGTGAAGGTGTTGGGGGAATTGTTCGTACTTCCTTCCATGTCGTTACCATCACTGGAATAATTATCGCCACCAGAAATGCCAGTACTATGAGGTTCCCAAAGTCCACAGGGATAATATCTGCCAAACCGAATTGGAAAAGGAGGCCTGCAATTATGAAGGCTATCCCTCCAAGCAGAAGGCTGCGCGCTCCGACACGGACCCCGAAGATCTGCATTCTCTCCACGCCCCACCTCTTAGCGACCTGCAGAACCTCGCCGAACGTGAACCCTATGACCAGAAGGATCAGCATTGTGCCCAGGCCGAAAGCGGCGCCGGGCGCGAACCCCAGGGCTGAGGATGGCATCGCTGGGACAGCTACGAGATAGACAAAGGTCGTGAAGAGGCCGGTGTCGACACCAAATCCGGAGATGAATCCGTGGATTAGGCACCAATGTACTGGGACTGTCTTCTGTAGCCCAGACTGGGACTGCGTCGATCCTGCCGAGTCCTTTTTCAGGTGTCGCTCTCTATCTCTCGTTGAAATCCACATGAGAGGGTGCCAGTGGGGAAGCTTGTCCCGAAGGATGAGGTAGCCTGCGAGGCTCATTGCCAAACCGACAGCAACGTACACTGGACCGTTGAGCCCCTCGTTGAACGCAAGGAATGTCACCAGGGCGAAGTAGACCAGCTGGGACATGATGGCGCGCTGGACGGTAAACGCGGCAGCAAAGTAGGCCCCTGAGAGCATACCCCCACGTCCTGTAGCCGAGCCGACGGAATAGCTGAAGGTGATCGGCCATGTGTGCTCGTCCGGGATTACACCATGAAGCATTCCGAGCGCAAGGCTTGCTCCGAGGAGGTATACCCACCCGGGAACTATTGGAAACATGTCATGAGGCCTCGCAACCCGCGTTATTAGACTTCTGCCATTTCTTAATAAGAACCGCGTAACGCTTTATAGGGTCTTATTAAGATACGGGATCTGAGGGTTGGTCGATGACCATAGTCAGCGTTTCCATTCCCGAAGAGATGGTAGATGAGATGGACACCATTCAGAAGTCCATGGGCTTCTCAGGAAGATCGGAGCTCATCAGAGCAGCATTACGTGGTCTGATTGCAGACAACAGAGAGAAGAACGGCATCTCTGGCGAAGTAAATGCTCTCATAGTCGCAACCCATGACCAGTCCAACGAGGAGGCTGTTACCAGACTAAAACACTCCTTCGAAGATATTGTCAAGACCCACCTTCACAACAAGCTCTCTCGAAGGAGCTGCGCCGAGCTCTTCCTAGTACAGGGCGACGGGTCAAAGATCACCTCAATGGCCAGCGCCTTCCAGAAAGACGAAGGTATGAGGAGCGTCAAACTGGTAATAGTTTGAAACCGTCCTGGGTTATAGTGATCACGGTGAGCTCTGAGCAGCACCACGAGGGACCGATGCCATGATGGATGTTGTTGCCAACCGACCGTGATAGTAAACCGTAACTTAGTTAAATCAGCCGACACTGCATTAAGCCGAAGTCTCTGATACGATCTCTACTCTACACTTGCCGGGTTCTCTTTAGGTGGCGATCGTCGAGGAAGCGATTTCCACACTAACAACCCTACCCCTGCGATGGCTACTAGTACGGGCCCGACGTGGTCATTGAGCAGGAAGCCGACAGGCGGCGCGTTATTGCTGAACCACTGTTGCATGTACAAGTTCTGCTGATAATCCCATGAGATCGATGCAAGTAGTCCAACTATGGCAATGAACTCTGCTATTACGACGACCCGGACTCTTCTTCCAACAATGATTGGTTGTTGAATCGGCAGAGTCTTGGTCGTTGCTTGAGTCTTTGCTCGCGGGTTCGGGATCAGTAGCGAGCTCAAAGCACCGAAGGAGACGAAGATGGCAGCTGTAAACGCGGCCCAGCGTGTTCCCTGGGTAATTGCGTCGTAGAGCACGTTAAGGACAGTTGGAATGTACTGTGGGGGTATCCCTGAAGGAATCTGGTCGACTCCGCCGGATAGTCCAGAGCTGATGAAACCGTCCACGAGTGACTGCGCGGAGGCCGGCAGATTGCTCTGTGCTATCGCTGTCGCCACGTCTCGCTCGTCAGCTGGCTGATAGCGAGACCCACGCCGGCCCCGTAGACGACTAGGACTGGGTAGAAGTAGTAGATCGGGGTCGATGTCGAGGTTATCGCGAATATCGTGAATAGCGCTACTGCCTCCAGCATCATTCCTGCCGTGACTATCCATCTAGGGCCGAAACGGTTGGCGAGGGCTCCTGCGACGGGAGCGAAGATGAAGACCGAGATAGCCATTGGAAGGAAGGTTATTCCAGTTTGAATGGCCGAGAGTCCTTGGACGGTCTGGAAGTATATGGAGAAGATGAAAACGGCTCCAAATTCTCCCATTGCAACGATGAAGACGGTTAAGAGTCCGAACCTGAAACCAGGGAATCGCAGCAGGCTGAAATCGAAGAGTGGGACGCGACCCTTTCGCGCTCGTCTGATGTCATAGTAGGCGAAAGCGGCAAGCAAGACCACTCCTGAGGCTATGGAGAAAGCGGGCAGAGAGAAGTTGGTGAAGGGCCAAGACTGTCCGAGGATAGAGAAGGGTTGGCTCTCGGTGAGCCAACCGTAGGTCTGACCCTCGATGAGACCGAAGAGTAGGGCTGAGAGGCCCAGAGTGATGAGCGCGAGACCTCCATAGTCTGTTGTGTAGCTTGGATCCTTGAACCGGCTCTCACGTATCGCTAAGGCGGCTCCGATAAGAGCGACTGCCCCGATGGGTACGTTGATGAGGAAAGCCCAACGCCAAGTAAATGTCGGATCGGATGTGAAGTAGCCTCCCAGCAAGGGTCCGAGAACCGCAGCCGCTCCCGCGGTAGCACCCCAGATCCCGAAAGCGATGTTCCGAGACTTCCCGGTGAACGTTGTTGTCAGGATCGCCAGCGTCGCGGGGGCAGCCATCGCGGCGCCGAAGCCCTGAATCACTCTCCCTACAAGCATCTGGGTAAGGTTGCTTGATACGCCGTCGATGATGGACCCGAGGACGAATAGGGATATTCCCGCCGCGAAGATGCGCCTTCGGCCGAATTCGTCACTAAGTTTTCCCCAGGTGAGTATGAAGGAGCCGAAGATCAGTGCGTAGAGTGAGGTTATCCACTCCAGGTCCTTCAAGGAGATTTTGAAGTCGATCGAGATTGTCTTCAAGGCAACGATAACTATCGTAGCGTCGAGAACTATTATGGCAAGTGAGAGACACAAAATGAGAAGGGTGAGAATCTGTTTCCTCTCGATCCCTGTCCCGCCCTGAGAACCCTGTTCTTTCTGTCCAGTCTCCCATGTAGAGCTCGGTTCAGGCGCTTCTGAGACTACCGTCGCATCGTTGCTTGTCCTTCCAGCTCTATTCTCACTCAAATTGGGCTCCCAGCCATGATGAGTAACTATTGACCCGCCAGAACCCTAGGATATAATGACCACCCGCAGAGAGGTCCCTCACGAGGAACTTGGGAGCACCTCGCTGAGCAACCTGTCCTAATATTGATAGAATCCTCTATCATGCCTAATGCGATGACGTGTTGAGTCTTCGCGTTAGCGTCGACTTAGAATTGGACGCTTCCACCGCGTTCCATGAGTTCGTAGAGGAGTTGTCTGAAGATCTCGAAGATATGGGCGTCAGGTTTGGTCAGGGTCCAGACGGCCACGTCTCACAAGACGGGACTTACCTGGGTCGCGTCCTCAAATGGATCCCGGAGAAAGAGATCGAGCTTGAGTGGCACCCTGCCAGTTGGAATCCGGGACGGGTCACAAAGGTTGTTGTGAAGTTCGAAACCATCCCGAAAGGGTCACGGATAACGGTCGAGCATCACGACTGGGGCCTCGTCCTTGACAATGCTGGTAGCGAGCTGACAGGCTGGTTTGTCAGGGAAGTCGTCTCGCCACTATTTCTCGCGACGAGTCCAGGCCGTTTCGGCGACTGGTTGACCGACCGGAGAGCTCGACGGCCCTCGGGTTCGCAGGCGCGTGCGGGCTATCGCGACCCCCTGTATCATCGTCCCAACTTCAGAGCCATTCTCAACACACTCAAGCTGACTCCGAACGATTATCTGCTTGAGGTCGGCTGCGGCGGCGGAGCGTTACTCGAGGAAGCGTTGCGTAGTGGTTGCAGGGCGGCCGGCATAGATCACAGCCCCGCCATGGTCAAGCTGGCTCGAGAGGTCAACAGCAAGGCGATCAACGAGCGTCGGCTAGAAATACGTGAAGCCGAAGCTGACAAGCTGCCGTATCTGGATTCAATGTTTACGAGCGCCACCATGACCAACGTGTTCGGTTTCATCTCCGACCCGGCCAAGGCGCTTGGAGAGATCCGCCGAGTGCTTACAGACAATGGGAGGCTGGTGGTCTTCGCCGTCTCGCCGGAGATGCGGGGGACAATCGCGGCACCTGAGCCGATGGCTTCACGGATTCACTTCTACAGCGATAGGGAGCTGGAACAACTGGCCAAGACGGCCGGCTTCAAGGAAGCAAAGGTAGAACGGCCGGACCTTTCAGAGTTTGCGAAAGAGGCAGAGATTCCAGAAGAACATCGAGGCTCCTTCTCCGGACCCGGGGGACAACTGCTTGTGGCTCGCAAGAACTAGAACGCGGATCCAAGTGCCTTGCTCATCTCCATATGCCTCCTACTGCCAGGAGCTAGAGTCTCAATGACGGACAATTATCGTCACTCCTATCGGCTGATACACTCAGCTTGTCATTGGAAAATGCTGAGACCCTCTTGGAGCCGCTACCGGGTGACAGTGAAGGACCTAAGAGTCTGAAAGGAGCAGAGGAATGGGATTTGCATGACTGGTAGAGTAACTGTAATCACGGGAGCCAGCAGTGGAATCGGGGCAGCATTAGCGAGACGGCTAGGAGAGAAAGGCCATGGTCTCGTGCTGGCCGCGAGGCGGGAGGGTGAGCTGAACCAGGTCGCCTCACATGTCAAGACGAAGGCCCTTGTCGTTAGGACCGACGTGAGGCGGAGGAGTGAGGTTGAGCACTTGCGAGATCTTGCTCTGAAGGAGTACGGTCATGTTGATGTCTGGGTCAACAATGCCGGCCGGGGCATAACTAGACCGGTGATGAATCTGACAGAGGACGATCTTGACGAGATAATCTCTGTAGTCCTCAAATCGGTAGTCTATGGAATGCAAGCCATTATTCCCCATTTTCAAGATCGTGGAGAGGGGCATCTCATCAATGTCTCATCCTTCCTCGGCCGGGTTCCACTGGTAAGTCATCGATCGATCTACAGTGCGGCCAAGAGCGGAGTAAACGTGTTGACCGCAAACGCGCGGATGGACCTCATGTCGAAATATCCGAAGGTTCACGTTTCACTAGTAATGCCTGGAACAGTCGAGACGGACTTCCACAGGATCGCCGGAACACCCTTCCGCCCTGTAGCCGGTGAGAGGCTTGGCTCACTGATCGTCGAGTCGGCCGACGAGGTAGCTGGTAAGATAGCGTCGCTCGTCGAGCACCCGGTCCCTGAGGTCTATACAAACCCGAGCATGCCTGATCTGGTCCAACGCTACTATCAAGATGTGGGCAAGTTCGAGGAGGGCATACTCCGCCTAACCACTCGCAACTAGGAGCGTCCGCTCGCATCTTCCGCCTGGCTCGGGTCGATCGAATCCTTTTTCCCGAACCCGCGGCTAGAATTGGGAGAGCAAAGTTGAACGCGCAGAAAGTCTTCGCACAGACTCACGTTGCACTGTACCGGATGTCTCGGGGGAGGCTGGGAGGCCGGTTTCGGAAGTCCCCCGTGCTTCTCCTGACGACCATCGGTAGGAAGAGTCGGAAGAAGCGGACAACTCCTGTTCTGTATATTGAAGACGGGGAGAACATGGTCCTAGTAGCGTCCAATGCTGGTAAGGACCGGGATCCGTTCTGGTGGATGAATCTGAAAGACGACCCCTCGGCTATTGTTCAGCTGAGGGGCCGGACAGTGGAAGTGAGGGCGGCACAGGCGACGCCCGAGGAGAAGAGTAGATACTGGCCCTCTCTGGTGAAGATGTACCCAACCTATGATGACTATCAGAAGAAGACCGAGAGAGAGATTCCAGTAGTAATACTCAGGCCGCTGAGATCCAAATGCTAGCCTGTAGAACAGGCATGACCTGATTTTGTGAAACTGAGGGTTCACCCTTCGCTAGTCTGTTCGGCAGTGTTTCATGAGTATCTCTGCGAAGACCTTTAGACACTCATAGACTTCCGTCTTCGACAATAATGGTCTCGACTGGCCTCCAGGAGCTCGACCAGCTCCTTGTCTCTACGCGACGAGACTCTCTGTCTCCGAGGTTCTCCAAGATGTTAGAGCGTACAACATCGAGCCTTGGCTGCAGCCCACATGGCTGTCGGGCCACGGAGGCCAGGGGAAGCTGGATCTGAACGATCTAACAGGCCTCTCATTCAACATCAAGGAGGTTGTGGGGAAGGCGGATGATAGACGAGTCAGAGTCATTACTGATGTTCTTTCTTCGCTGCTGATGCTCAACCCGCCTGAGACCGTCTACCGGTTTCTTTCACAGCTCTTTGCTGAGCTGAAAAAATACGATTCAGTCTTCTTCGCTACCGTCGAAGAGGGGATGCACAAGCCCGAGGTTCTTGCCGCGATGAGTCAGATCTTCGACGGAGTACTAGAGCTCAAGCTCTACGAGGAGAGCTTCAGAATCGTGCCCCTCTTGAGGGTCAGGAAGATGAGGGGGGTCCCGCCCCAGCTCGGATACTACCGCTTCACGATGTCGCATGGAAGGATGGAGGTCACGTCATATGCCAAGTGAACTGGGTTACGTGTTCCTCGTATCGTGGCTCTTCGTGACAGCGATATTTCTCTACTCAGCGTACTGGTCCTTCGTGATCAGAAGGGCACTGGTGACCAGCCTCTACCGGAAGCGTTCTGGGTCGGAGGAATGGGAGTATACTTCGTCGCGCTCTCTGTCTTTCTCGCGGTCGCTCTGACGCTTGAGATCAATGCGCTTTCTATCAACATACTCGGAGGGCTCATCATATCATTCGGATTCATCCTGATATTTCTCTGGATAGACTCGACGGTCAGCATAGCGCGCCGATCAGACCCATTGTTCAGGGACACATTGCGCTGGAGTAAGCTTCGATACTTGTTCTGGCTGGTCACTATTGGAGGAGCGGTCGGGGCACTGTTCACATCCATCAATTCTGGTTTCTCGACTGTCGCGGGTTTCGGGGGAGCACTGTTCTTCGGGGCGGTCGCTTTGCTGTTGAGCGCGAAGAGGTCTGGCGATATGACCTTGAGACGCCACTTGACATGGACCGGGCTCTGCATATTCCTCTTGTGGCTGAGCAGCCAGCTAGAGCAGCCGCTGTCGTACCACTTTGCTGATCCTTTCATCGTCCAGTCTCTTACCGTACCGTTGGTTGCTGCTGGCGCCTATTCCCTCTACAGAAGCGCTAAGTCGCTTGTCCCGCTTGGACATCTGATGAGCACGGACGCGGATGCCCAGAGCATTACTATGTCTCCAGCGGGCACTTCTTCATAGCAAGGGTATTGCCGAGGATCTGGTACATGGAGAGGTACGAGAACGCGCGCGATCAATGCGAGGCTCGACCTAGTCTTGATCTTCCATTTTCTCAGAAATTGCTTCTCATCACTGGTCAGTAGAGGAGAGCCTTTTGGTGCTTTGTACAAGCCGATCAGTCTTCGCTCCTCCTCAGTCAAACGTCCATTTGACACAGCCCTGTGAAGTCGGGCAATCCAGTCGTGGTCGGCCTGCGGCTCGTCTTGGGGCAGCTCCTCATCAGCTGACTCAAAGAGTCGGGTTACTGAAGCATTCCCGGATATTTCTTTGAGAAGCCTGCGACATTCGGTCCTAGGGAGAGTATTGAGAGCAGGGTCCGTGTGATGCTGAATGTTCTGGCTCTTCCCTGGATCATCGCGCCGCAGGCGTTGGTCGTGAGCTGTTTGTTGTCGACGATCAGGGATACTCTGGGGTTTTCCTTGATCATCTTGTATTTTGCGGCACTGACTGGTGTGACGAAGTAGACTCTGAGGTCCGAGTAGTAGAAGGCTACTGGGGATAGCTGTAGAGTTCGCCCTTCCTGGAGATCGTTGTCAGATATCCAATGTTGGCCGTCTTCAGGACGTCTGATACTTCTGGCGGGATCGGTGCGGTTTCCATTTCTGGTCTAAGCGTAGACCTCTTCTCTTGCTAGGACCTCTATACCATTGTCTCTGATTACAAAAGGACGGGGCGCAGTATCGATCTTGGTGCCTCGCATCTTTGAGATCTGAATCGTTCGGACTCCCTTCCGGACAATCCGTAGCATTATCACACCCTCAGCTAGATACTCCTCCGGTTGCAGTCTTCGATTCTCTCCGGTCGAAAGGAGCTCGCTTGTCAGTAGACAGGTTGCGCCAGTTGACTGGAGCGCTTCCACAATGTCTAGGACGGCCGGCCGCCTCTCCTCGATCCTTGGGAAGCGGAAGACTAGGTCTGAGATCGAGTCTAGAACGATCCGCTTGGGCGATAGCTTGTCTATTCCCTCCTGCATCAGTTCTATCAGATTCGCTAAGCCGAGTTCTTTGCCGCCGACGGGAATGCGTCCCACTCTGGCCTGTTCTGGTATCCGGCGTACTTCTGTGGCGTCGACATAGCCGAATTGCCGCTTTTTCTCGAGGCTTGCAAGGTCCATCCCGAGATCTCGCATCTCAGTCATGAGACGGGATTTTGACTCGTTCATTCCTATGAATACCCCGTTCTCGTTCCTCTCAGTCGCTCCCCAGTGCAGGTACTGGGAGCAGAGAATGGTCTTTCCCGTGCCAGGTTCTCCCAGGACTAGGACGACTCGGCCTTCCGGGATCCCACCGCCTAGCATGCTGTCGAGGCCTTCGATCCCGGAGGCAAGCTTAGACGTTGGGGTGGACTCCTCGCGACCCTCTGTTGTCGTGGGCATTTTCTTGACAGCTTCTCGGCTTGACTCTGAGAAAACTCAACGATGCTTCTTGTCAAATCACTCTTGGGTCTATGTCAGATAGTATCGGAAGTTCTTCCAGACTCCAGTTGCTCCCTGCCCATGGATGGACACGCTTCCCTTCAGGGGATCCACGGGATTAAGCGTGAAGAGACCCCACCCTATCATTATCTCCTTGGGCTCGACGGGAACGCCCTCGGCTTTGAAGAACGTCTTTCCATCCGCAAGCCATTCTGCACGCCGTTTGGAGGTGTCTATCCGGATAGAGTATTGGTGCAGCTTGCCAGGTTCCGTCCGAATGCCCGAGAATGGTGCTTCGATGAGGTAGGTGAAGGCGGTCTTTTCGTCCGTCACTCCAGGAATCAACAACCTCTCGTATATGGCTCCGATCTTCCGTCCAGTCGATATGAAGTCGAATATCATACCAGTCGAGAAGTCCATCAGTATGAAGCCTGCAAACGCGTCTCGCAGATCATCTGCGTTGCTTCGGTAGGTTTCGCAGCCCATTTCGACCTCGAAGACTGTCACTCTATCAGAGGACACGGGAAAGGTCTTGGTCGATCCATAGAGTTGCTTCGGATCGTCGAACATGTGCACTTGGTCATGCTTGCGAGTGAAGGGGTCCACGGTTAGGGCTAGACCGTTCACTCCGGACTCGATCCGGGCTTTCGGCTCCTCCCAGGTCCATGTTTGGCCGTCTCCCATAGGGAAGCTGAATATCCTCCATTTGGAAGGGTCGACTCTCCCTTTCGACATATCGTCATACAATGTCTCCGTGGTCAGCAAGGCTAGACCAGTCGCATCGGAGATTCAGAGAATATAATGATTCCGAATCTGGGTTTTGCATCATTGTCCCGCAAAGTGGCCAACCTAGGAACCTACGAGGGGTGTACGTGGCTACTGTCTGGTTCAGTTCCTTTGAGTTAAGTAGAGAATCTCGTCGTAACTGAAGTGGTCTGGAATGTCGCTTCACGCACCTCTCCGTTCGCTCGCGAGGGCGTTGATCTTGGTCGGTGGAGTAGTTCTCATACTCGGTTCTGTTCTCCAAATCGTAGGCTCGAGATCTATTCTCGACTTGGCCCCCAACATACGGTCCTTAGGCTTGTTCACCGGTGCTATAATTGGACTCATTATCGGAGTCCTCGCGTTGATAGGTGCCAGCCAGGTCTCAAGCCCTGTCTGGACCATTATCCTAATGGTTCTAGGCTACCTTGTCGGTAGCTTGGGTGGAATTCTCATCTTCATCGGAGCACTAATCGGACTCGTTACAGCACTAGTGAAAAGTTAGGCGCTTCTGACGGATATCGGGATCCCTAAAAAAACGGGGAGTAGTCGATGGAGCTATTGTGCGTGGTTAAGCTTTGAAGACTGGTGCGTAAGCGAGTAGCGTCTCGCTCTTGAAGAGGCCTCCAACATTCGTAAGCTGGTTGATGGAGGTCTTCATGATCTCTTCGGTTGTCCTTGCTTGCCAGAGGGCTACAATGTCGAACTGTCCCGGTACTGCGAATGCTTCGACGAAGCCTGGGATGTTGCTGAGCTGCTTGATGCTCTGTCCTAATGGATTGTGCTCGACGCGCAATAGGCTGATTCCTAGTGCTTGCTGAGCTTCGAGCCTCTTAGTAGGCTGAATGCCGTCCATGGCTGTGTGGGTGGTAGTTGTGCGTACGTCGGCGATGCTACGGATCTGGTTGACAGTATTGTAGACTTCATTTGGCGCACTGCTCTTCAATCGAAGAGCCAGGTCATAGCGGCCTGTTACTGGTGCGATCATGTCGATCTGGCTGTTGTTCTTTAGCTCCTCGACCACTTTCTGTACGCGGCCCGGATTGACGGTCGCGAACACGTAGGTCGGGAATTCGGTATTGGTTTGCATTTGTTACCGCTATGTAACATGTATTACTTGCTTATAAGGTTTGGAATCCGATAGTCTAATATGTTACAACTGAGTAACATTGGTAGGAAGAGCGTAGATGACTGTCATCGAGGAGGTCAGCGTCCCGGAAGCGGTACGCCAGATTCTAACTCGGAGCTATCCCATCTACCAGAGCCTCAAGATGAAGGTGGTAAACTTTCACGCGTTGGCAGAGCTGGTCCAGCCGGAGGTTAAGGAGATGACCCATAGAGACGCCAGCATCAACACGCTAGTTGTAGCGATCAAGAGATTCTCTGATACGCTCGACTCGATGAAGAAGCTGGAGGTTGGAAACGTCCTGGATAATGCTAGGATCTCACTGACAAGCGGTATAGTGGATTTGACGATTAAGGCTCCAAGAGCGGAGTTTTCGAAGATTGTGCGGGACGTCAGTGAGATAGGTGCGGAATTGTCGGAATTTCCACACATCTTCCCTTTGGCGACGTCGATCAAGCTAATCATGCCCGACGAGGATTATGAGAAGGTCAAGGAGAAGCTGGGACATTTCATCAAGGGCCCGTTGATTCATGCGGCGAAGTTGACGTTACGCATGTCTCCCTCAGCAGAAATGACCTCTGGGATAGCATCATACCTAACGGAGTTATTGTACCGTAATGGTGTCAACATTCACGATGCCTTCCTTGGGTACGGCGACATTATCATGGTGGTAGATGACCGAGATGGCCCACAAGCCTACGAGATTCTGCAGAGAGAAGTCAACAAGCAAGCACTGAAGGCCTAGGGCCCAGTCTGGCTGATGGGTGAGGTATTTCTGGACAAGCAGTTCTCTCAAGTAACAAACGAGACCTTGACGATACAGTCTTTCTCTGGACTAAGTGAGACCCTCTCTATACTTCATTCGATTGGGTTGCCGTGTTTGAGCCGCTTCTGAAATTGTGGTAGGATTCTGCCCGGCCGGCTCCCGTATGCTGGTACGCCGACTCCAACCGCTATCATGGTGCTCATACGCTCGGCGTGTGGCGAGAAGAACTCTGTCACAGCATCGTCGTAGAATGTTGAACCTGACGCTCCAACTCCGAGAGAGTAGGCTGACAGGTAGATCTTCCCCACCCTAACGCCTGCTTCGAACTGCGCGGCCCGATAGCCTCGGTTTCCCATGTTGCGGAGAACAATCCCAAGGTTGGTCATGAGGAAGAAGACTACGCTGGCGTCGCTAAAGAGGAGCTGTTCAAGGCAGAGGTACCCGGACGCATGCCTCGATTTTCCCTCCTTCAGCTGTTCCAGAGAGTTTCTGCCTTTGTCGTAGTGGTATGAGCCTGCGGGTAGCCCGGTGACGTCGTTTGCTATGAGGTAGAATTCGATCAAACTCTGATCGTCAGGAAGAAAGTCCATAGGAATATGTGAGGTTGAGCAGTCGATGATTGTTGAGAGGGCTTCGAAGGAGATGGGCCTCTGGGCGAACCTACGGGTTGACCCTCTAAGGAGGATCACATCCTTCAAGGACGGAGAATTCTCAGTTGATTGTCGTAGTGGAAAAATATTTTCGCCTTCGTGCGCTTTGGGTCTGACAGGTGCGAGGCTGTCCCGCCATCGCTCGACCTCTGTCTGGCTCTGAAGGTCCGATGCTCTGTTGGTCTCCCATATGATCGGATATTCTGCTACCTCTCTCGATGGCTCTTCAGTTTGAAGATCAAGCTCTGGAATCTTTCTTTGCGTCGGATCAGCGCCCTTTTTCGAGTCGCTGCCGATGGCGGCGAGGGCGACAGTTGCTTCCTTCTCTTCTTCGACACCAAGGAGCTTGTCAACCTCCTGGTCGACAAAGCTCATCACGAGTTTTGTGGTGAGGCTTTCTGACTGGCATGTTGCTAGGAGATTGGCTGCGATGACTCCGCCGTCCCAGAACCAGTGACGGTAGGACCTCGCCTCATATTTCCACGCGTTTCTCCAGGCCAAAGATGTGAGAGCTATTGTCAGGGGAGAAAGCGCAGTCGCCCCGTTTGTCGCCGCGGCCAGTTCGGGGCCGTAGTCGCCTTCACGTATTCGGACGAGAGCGAAGCTGAGAGGGTTGAAGTGGTAGACGCCCGCGTCCAATCCCGGAATGCCAGAGCTGACAATGTAGAGTTCGATGGGGTAGAGGGCGCCTGTCGCTGATGCTGCGCGCATGTAGTAGGTCTCCCCTCCGATCTTCATCTTCCTCGTAAGACCCGCTGAGAAGAAGAGAATCTCAGTTAGATTCTGGAGATCTACTGGCTTGTTACTGTTATGAGTTTCTTGGCCTTTGAGTGCTTTGAGAGACTTCTCTGATGGATACGGAAACTCGTGAGGAAGTGATTTCATCGGCATATTCTTGTAGACTTTGAAGGGGGATGGCTTGTTGTCCCAGTCGAGATAGTGTGGCGACATTCTCAGGCTGAGTTCGGAGTGTTTTGTCGCTTCGTGGTATCTGAGGGCTGAACTTCCGGTTTCCGAAGCCATAGCTCGGACCCTCGATCATTACAGTAGTACTTACGCTACTTTCTTGCGGCTCGTTCCCCTGATACGATGTAGAGGACTGTCTCGCCGACGTATGTTGCATGGTCCGCGATCCTCTCCAGGTATCGTAGAATGAGCGTTCCGGATACGAAGCATTTCAGGTTCCCTTCGGGTACCTGGGCTGACTTCTTGACGAAGTCTAGATAGATGTTATCCACAACATCATCCATCTTCTTCAGCTGGGAGGCAAGCTGTACGTCGCGCGCCGTGAATGCTTTGATGCTCACGAGTATCATCTGCTTGGCCTGTGCACCGGCTTCCTGAATGGCTGCTCTATCACAGCTGGATAGGTCGCCGAAGATGCCTAGGACATCGGAGATGTCGTGGGCGTATCTTCCGAATCTTGAGAAGCCGTAGGCTACCTCCATGCAAGATTTGATGAATCTGAGGTCTGAGGCAACCGGCTGGTAACGGGCGATGAGCTCGATGGCGAGTTCGCTCACTTCGTCTTGTAGCATTCGAAGCTCCTCGGACCAGCCGTAGATTCGCTCTCGTAGGTCTCTGCCTTGGACGTAGGCGTCTATGGCCGTGGATACGGTGTTCTGGGAGAGTTTGGCCATGTCGAGGACCATGTTCCGGAGTCTCTCAAGCCCAAGGTCCATGAGTCTAGGCAGACGTCGCTACCCTCCTAGCCAAACTTTCCCGTCAGGTATCTCTCCGTCAGTTCTTCCTTGGGATTCTCGAAGAGGCTTGTTGTTCCGCCATATTCGATGAGTTGGCCAAGATAGAGGAATGCCGTAACGTCGGATACCCTGGCTGCCTGTTGCATGTTGTGTGTGACGATCACTACCGTGTATTTCTCCTTCAGATTGGTGATCAGTTGTTCTATCTTGGCAGTCGCGATCGGGTCAAGGGCCGAGCAGGGTTCGTCCATCAGAATCGCTTCCGGCTCGACGGCGAGGGCTCGAGCAATGCAGAGGCGCTGCTGCTGACCACCGCTGAGACTGGCTCCGGAGTTGTCAAGGTCATCTCTCACTTCGTCCCAGAGGAATGCCTGTTCAAGACTACGCTTGACAGCCTCGTCGAGAGTGTCCGGATTTCTGACTCCGTTAAGCTTGAGACCTGCTGCCACGTTGTCATATACGGACATAGTTGGAAATGGGTTGGCTTTCTGAAAGACCATTCCGACGCGTCGCCTAACTGTCACAGGGTCGATTCCTCGCGAATAGATGTTGGCACCATCAAGAAGGACGCTTCCACTGGATCGGGCTCCGGGTACGAGCTCATGCATTCGGTTGAGGCAGCGTATCAGGGTCGATTTGCCGCAGCCGGAGGGCCCAATGATGGCGGTCACCTGGTTCTGTCTTATTCCAAGTGAGATATCTTTCAGGGCGTGATTGTTTCCAAACCAAGCATTCAGCTTCTGGGTCTGGATCTTGAAATCTTCCATTGTTTCATGGGGAGAAGATTGCTCTCTATTTGCAGGTTTCAGTACTTCTATCTCTACTTTCAAAGTCAGACTCTTGACCTCAGCGAGTTGTATCTCCCTCTCGTTGCCAGTCTAACTCCAATATTGAGACCCAAGACCATGAGAATCAGAACAAGTGCTGCTCCCCAGCCTTGTTGACGAGCAAAGGCGTAGGGAAGATTCGCATCGCGATAAATCGTTAGAGGCAGAGCTGCAATGGGCTGGCTTAGCCCATTGAAGAAGAATTGGCTTCCGAGAACTGTCAGGAGTAAGGGCGCCGTTTCTCCCGATACTCTGGCAATCGCCAGCAGGATTCCCGTTATTACTCCGCTCCGTGCAGTACTCAGCACTACGCTGATCGTGGCCCTCCACCTTCGGATTCCGAGTGCCATCGCTGCGTCGCGAATCGAGCTTGGAACGATCTTGATCGATTCCTCAGTCGTTCGTGTGATTATTGGTAACATTATGATCGCGAGAGCAACGGCGCCTGCTATGGTTGAGAACCCTCTCATCGCAAGGACGATTATTGAGTAGACCAGGATGCCAATTACAATAGAAGGAAATTCCGTTAGAACGTCGTTCAAAAATCTGACAGTTCTGCCATATTTGTTATCACCAAACTCTGCAAGGTATACTCCGGAGAGCAGACCAAACGGGACCGCCATCGCGCTGGCCAACGCTAGCAAAATCGCAGTCCCTTGGATAGCATTCGCAATACCTCCTCCCGCCTGTCCGAAGACTCCTGGGGGACTTGTAAGAAATTGAGGGCTGAGGGCTGAGACTCCGTTTCGGACAACCTCGAATAGGATGCTGGCAAGAGGTACTATTGCAACGCCGACACAGAGCGCTCCGAGGCCATAAGCCAGTTTGTCTTGGAACCGTCGCAAGCCCGATCCCAACTTTTACTCCACCCGTCCCTTGACTCTGAGCACTTTCCAAACCATCAACTGAGCAAACACGTTGATAATCAGCGCAAACGCGAATAGGATCAAGCCCAAGCCAATAAGCGACGAGAGAAGGAGCGACCCTGGGTTTGCCTCGCCAAACTCGTTAGCGATGAGGGAAGATAGGGTCTGACCCGATTGGAATAACGATCCAGGGAAAGCGGCCGGGCCTATGGCATTTCCAATGACCATCGTTACGGCCATCGTCTCTCCCACCGCTCGGCCGAGGCCAAGTATAGCCGCACCGAAGATTCCTGATCGAGAGTAGTTGAGAACTCCTATTCGAACGACTTCCCACCGGGTTGCGCCGATGCTATAGGCCGCCTCCCTTTGCGAGGAAGGAACCGCCATCATGACTTCCTTTGATATCGAAGACACTGTGGGGATGATCATTATTGCAAGAATTAGTCCTGCAGTCAAAATATCAAGCCCAAAGGGTGTTCCTTGAAACACTGCTATCGTCCCGAAGTCTCTTGAGAGCGGCTTCTCAATCAGATCTACTATCCAAAACCTGAAAACAAGGAGCCCCCAGAAGCCATAGATTACGCTGGGTACGGCTGCTAGGATCTCGATTAGTTGAGACAAGGGATTTCTGATGGACCCTGGAGCCATTTCTGCGAGAAAGATGGCAATTCCCAGACTGATGGGTACGCCTACTCCCATTGCAATGGCGGAAGTTACCAAAGTGCCCAAGATGTAGGGTAGGGCACCATAGACTTCCCTTCCGGCAACGGCGCTCCAGTCTGAGCCGAACACGAAGCTGATTCCGTATGCGTCGAATGCTGGAATTGACCCTCGGGTCAAGACAACGGCTGTGAGGGCTAAGATTACCACCACGATAGCTGCAAACAGTGTCGAGGAAATTTCGAAAAAATCGTCGGTCGAGAATTGTCTTAGTCGTTCGAACAGTCGAATCAGGCTCCGAGTTCGAACCGAGGAGTTTTTTTCTTTGACGGTGCGCGTCAAATAGATGATCGCCCGTCGATGACTCTATGCTTCAAGAGATCCTGGAATCACGACGCCAATACAAGCATCTCTTGGTGAAATCAACAAGGCAAAAAGGGGTTTTTCACTAGGGTGGAAGCGCATGCGAATTGAACGTAACAGAACTCAGTGTTGCGATGTCTAGAGTCAATACTGATTGAGGGAGAGGAACATATGATAGACCCGAGGCGAGTAGTTGTCCGTTTATCACTGTGAAATAAAGGAAGCTAACGAGAGCTTCTGCAGTTGCAAGGTTCAAGTTTGGAATGTGAGACAGCTCCTGATAGACCAGAATGTACACGAAGCTCGCAATGGGATAGGTTTGAGGACCAGTAGCGTTCAACATGTTTACGTTCGACCAATCACCGTTTCCAGGTGGAAGCGCAGCAGTCGAATTCGAGACAGCGTAGGCAGTCGTCGCTAAGGAGGGCAGAACATAGTTGAGGTCATGATTGAGGACTGCGGCATATGTCATGGGCGGGGAGGCAGAAAGTGCATAGTTCAGCTCCACATATCCAATAGCGTATTGGGTGGTTTGAATGAGGGTTGCGACACCTTCGTTTCCCGGTGCTCCCGTGCCAATGGGAAATACGCTGGCCGATTTGCTAGCACCCTGCTTCCAAACTGATGACCTTGCGAGCCAGCTTGTGAATATGAATGTCGTTCCTGAACCATCAGATCGATGTACGACTTGTATGGTATTGGAGGGAAGGGACAATGTCGGGTTTAGGTCTTGGATTGCCGGATCGTTCCATTTCGTGATGTTGCCTTGGAATATTTCTGCTGTTATGGTCACGTTCAGTTTAAGCCCAGTCGTTATTCCCGGAACATTGTAGGCTATAGCTTCCGAGCCTATGGTCGCCGGGATGTGCAAGGGTGTGCCGATGGTATTCGTAATATTTGTCCACTGGCTGGTCGAGAGTGGAGCGTCAGTTGCACCAAAATCTACCGTTCTCGCTTGAAAGTCTGCGATTCCAGCGCCGCTACCAACACTTTGATAATTGACCTGAATGTTCGGATAGAATTTGCTGAAATTTCCGGCGATCGCGGAAAAGATCGGGTAGGCGAAGGTCGAACCTGCACCGGTGATTGAAATGACTGATGAGCCTGACTTGAAACCGCTCCCAAAGTAGTACCCAGCGACCCCGCTAATTGCGCCCAAAACAACAATTGTGATCACGAAAACGGTCTTGCTAATTCCAGCCGCTCTGTGCGTCCCAATACCTTGACCACTTGCCATTATTACCTGGCACCTGGTCAAGAGCTACCAAGTAATTAGCCGTCTCACTGATTATACTGAGGCGCTACATAGATACGTAGATCACAATAGGCGCCTGGTGATCGTTGCCCAATCCATTGATCTTGTCCTTCCCGGAATCTCGGATTGCCCGCTGGCGATTAGGTCGACATGCGCTTCGAGGTCGTAAGTTTCTCCACTTTCGACAGTATCTGGATAGGGCCGGGCTGGTTCCTGATCGATAGAAATGACAGGGCCGATGGAACTCCGTTTGTTTCCCGGATCTCCACTCTCCTCAGCGGCAGACTCGTGCGACGTCAGAACTACTTCGTCCATTATCGTCTACTAAGAGCAGCCAATGAGGTAGGTATATGTAGACGCTGAACCGAGTATATAGCTAGCGTAAATATATCCATAGTAATCAGTAGAGCTGCAGAAAATTGAACGAAGTGGAGCTGCGGAAGTTGCAGATGACGGGAGGAGCTAGCTACACTGTCTCTCTGCCCAAGGACTGGGTGAAGGAGCAGGGTCTCAAGGTGGGAGATGTCGTTGCTGTCATGCCGCGGTCGGATTCGTCTTTGACCTTGATGCCTCACGAGAAGCTGCCTGCTGGCCAGAGTAAGGGTGCGGAGATAACGGTTACCCCTCAGAGGGACCAGGATAGAGAGCAGGTTCTTCGGACGATTCTCGCGCAGTATTTGGCGGGATATGATATCATAAGGGTCAGTTTTCCGGCTTCATCCAGGCCTGATCTTAGAACGTTCCTGAGGGAGTCTGCGAGGAAAATGTTCGTGGGCTCGGAAATTATCGAAGAGTCGAAGGACGAGCTGATAGTTCAATGCTTGTCAAGTTACGGAGACCTTCCTGCGCCTAAGGTCATCTCTCGTATGAGTCTGATTGCGAAGCTGATGCTCAGAGACGCTGTAGACTCTTTGAAAGGCAGGGATCCAGCCATGGCGGAGGAGATTGTTCGTCGGGACGAGGAGGTTGACCGGTTCTACCTGTTCATCATTCGGCAGCTGACGATGGCCGTTCTAAATCGAAGCCTCATACTGGAGATCGGCCTGTCCGATCCCCGGGACTGTCTCGTCTACCGCGTGGTCTCGAAGAGTCTAGAGCGGATAGCTGACCACGCAACGACCATCGCCAAGATGTCTGCAGGAATTGAAAGTCCGCTTCCACCTCGACTGATTGATGAGATATCCAAAGCCAGCGATCTTACCATTTCGGTTTTGGAGGATGCGCTAAAGTCTCTTGCCAAGAGCGACGGGAGCCTTGCCAACAAGTCGATAGCCTTGGCTGAGAGCGTTGAGAGAGAAGCAGAGAGTGTTATGGACAAGCTGTTCAGCTTCAAGCTTAGCCAGAAGTCAATTGTCGCGGTCCGTCTTGCGCTAGAGAGTCTCAAGCGCATATCGGAGTATTCCGAAGATGTGGCGGAGATGGCGATAAATCTGACAGCCCGAAGAACAGAACTCTACTGATCTCCACAAACTCGTGACCGAAGCACTCATACTGACGACGAGTGGAGCGACTGTTAGCCAGAGCATCCTCTCTTCGAGACGAAGTGACTTCAGGAAGAGTTGAATCGGAACACTATTCTAATGACTACTGATGAGGAATACTAAAAGGGGGAGCCAAGATTCGTGACTCCTCCGCTGTAATGTGCTAGAACAAAGTGTAGGACTCTTGGACGGGTTTCCGGTTCCGGTTGAATCAGCATACAAACAAATTGGCGCATATGGAGTCATCGGCAACACTAGGACGGTGGCCCTTGTCGGCTATGATGGATCTATTGATTGGTGTTGTCTGCCCAGATTCGACTCGCCCAGCCTCTTCGCGGCGATACTCGGCAACAGGACAGGCGGCAGATGGAGTCTCGCACCAGTCAGGAAAGGCCATGCCTCCCAAACTTATCTGAAAAACACCAACATTCTCGTAACCGAGTTCAGCGTAGACGGTTCGAGAGTAATAGCTACGGATTTCATGCCATGCTCTAACTCTAGAGATGCATGGTCGGCTCCGCCCGAGATCCATAGGGTTCTGAACTGTGTTGAGGGAAAGATCAGATTTCGACTCGATCTTGATCCCCGTTTCGACTATGGAGTGATCCGACCTGATGTGGGGGTGGATGGGAGGAATGCCTCGTTTAGGAGCCCGCGGGACGAGATGGTCTTGGCATCTACGGTTCGGCTTAAGCCTCCCAGGACTGGCCACCTCTCAACCGATTTTCAGATGTCTCGAGGGGATCGAGAGATTTTCGTTTTGAGCTATGGGGAGGCTGAACCTCGTGAGGTGGAGGAATACAACACTATCGAGCAGTTGCAGCAGACGGAGATTTTCTGGAGGACTTGGGTTCGAAAGTTGCGTTATGAGGGACGTTGGCGGAGGGAGGTGATACGCTCCGCGCTGACGCTGAAGATGCTTGTCTATGCTCCGACAGGGGCTATTGTTGCTGCGCCCACCACTTCGTTGCCTGAGGTCTTTGGGGGGGACATGAACTGGGACTATCGGTATTCTTGGATTCGAGATTCTGCCCATTCGCTCTGGGCCTTTCATCTGCTTGGAGACACCAGCGAGGCGGAGAGGTATCTCCGCTGGCTCATCGAAACCGACCCCGCTCTAGATCTCAATCTCCGGCTCATGTACACAATTCAGGGCCAGCCTGTCGCGCCGGAGAGGGCCGTATCTTCACTTGAGGGCTACCGAGGGAGTAAGCCTGTGAGGATTGGGAACGCGGCGGCGCAACAGTTCCAGATGGACGCCTACGGCTACATGCTGGACGCGCTGTACTTTTCGACGAGGCACGGCGTTTCTATCACCCGGGGGATGTACTATCGGTTCGTGAAGCCTCTCGCTGATTTTATCGTCGATCACTGGCGCCTTCCTGGAAACGGTATCTGGGAGCTCCGGGGCAAGAAACGGCATTATGTTGAGACGAAGGCCATGTGCTATGCGGGTCTTGAGAGGGCTGTGGAGATCGCAAGGGTCTCCAAGCATCTGGAGGACGTGCCGAAGTGGCGGAGGGCCATGCATGAGATCAGAAGAGAGGTCTTGTCAAAAGGCTGGTCTGGTAAGAGGAGCGCTTTTCGGATGCATTATGGAACAGACTCGTTGGACTCTGCCAGCCTACTGATGCCTCTCATAGGATTCACCAAGCCTCGAGACAGACGCGTCGTCAGCACGGTGGACGCAGTGATGAAGGAGCTCGCACGGAACTCGTTGCTCTACCGATACAAACCGAACAGCGGATCGAAAAACCATGAGGGAGCCTTCCTAGTTTGCAGCTTCTGGCTCGTAGCCTGCCTCGCGAGGATGGGCCGGACAAAAAGAGCGCTAACCATTTTCAAGGACCTCTTGGGCTACGCGAACCACGTGGGACTATACTCTGAGGAGATTAATCCTGACACTCTGGAGTTTATGGGGAACTTTCCACAAGCCTTCAGTCACATGGGACTGATAATGGCAGCGTTCGAACTCGACAACGCTCTAGATGGGAAGTGAGGCGCGTCTCCCACCGACATCGGACTGGACAGGAAGACTCTTGACATCCCCAATATCAGACAATCAGTAGCGACTGCCCTATTATCACAGGATTATTTCGAGTTCAATCTCGTCTCGAAGGGGGATTCCCTCCTTTCCCAGTATTGGGATCTCAGGCTTCAACCTCCTGGACTTTTCGAGCGCATTCGGGTAGACGGCGACGATGTGAAGCCCCCACTTCTGATAGAACCGCAGAGAACTCAGATTGTCGTTTGTGGTTATGAGCCAGAGCCGTTTACAGCGAGCCTTGATGGCCGCGTCTCTCACGGCGTTGAGAAGTGATGATCCCGTTCCTGTTCCTTCCGAGAGACTGTTGATGGTGACGACCTCGCATTCGTCACCCTGTACTCTGAACGTGACGAGCCCGACTACCTTCTCGTCAGCGACTGCAGCGAAGCCTTCTAGCTCGCTAGGGTCGAACATTCTCCCCTTGCTCACGACCCGGGTGGACCCCCACTGGTCTTGTATGAAGCTCGTCACCATCGAACGATCCTCCCTGGTCAACGGTCTGAGACGAACCTGTAGCAAGGCTGATCCTCCTAGCCGAGCAGGTCCTAGTCCGAGTCTATTAGAAGATGGTTCCTCGAATAGCTACCTCGAGTGTAACTTACCTGGAAACTATGAGGTCACGCTTAGTTGTGCGTCTAAGCCTCCTACCGTCGGATCGTGTTAAAGGCCCTTGGAGTTTGACCCATTCTGGTATTATGATTGCTCTGAGCAGCTCTTGGAGTGTTATGCCTCGCTCCTGGGCTATCCTATTCAGTTCGTCGTATACTGTTTGTTCTACTGTTTGCATGAATTTTGTCAAATTTTCTCATCTCGCACATACTCAAGCCGGGAGTCGGATCTTTGACGGGAGAGAAGTGTTGGAATCCCAGAGGGTCTTGGTAGCCCTTGAAGGTACCCTACGGGTCTAGCAACGGTGCCGGCCGCGATTACTACCGCGACTCGCGGACGGAGGCGACCACGACATTACCGATTCCCGTCCGAATTTTTTTTCTGCGAAATTCGGCCAGCCCTTTTCGGGTCTAAAAACCTGTTTTTGTTCCAAGTTTTGTACAGTGGTGTTCTAACTTTTCTGCCGGTCAGAACCATTTTTCACCGGCCAGCTCAATTACGCGATCGATTTCTAGTCATACAGAGTAAAAAGAGTATAGAATCCCCCGTTCCCAACAGACTTCCACACGCCAATCGAAGGCGAAAAGTGACTTGTCCAACGCAGATGTCGGAAAAGTCTTACTCTTATAGCGCGATTCCCCGTTTGTGTACTCTAGATTCTAATCTTTTAGATTCTCCCTGGTTCATGAAAGAGTGTGGCAGCCGAGACAGCATTCCTCCTCGATCTTGGCATCCTAGCTGTCTCAGCCTTGATCTTCAGCCTGATCTTTGCCAGGTTCAAACTGCCGATCGTCTCCGCTCAAATATTGGCTGGAATGACGGTAGGACCATTCGCCCTCGGCTGGGTCGTAGACCAGACTGTCATAGGAGAGATCGCTTCCGTCGGGATCGTCCTCCTTCTCTTCCTCCTCGGCCTCGAACTCGACCCCGTCGAGTTGCGAAAGATAGCCAGGCAGGTGGTGCCTCTGACCTTCGTCGAAGTAGGCATCACATCTGCCTTTGTCCTCGCAGGTTCATACGTGCTTGGTCTGACGCTGATCTGGTCCGTGATCTTTGCCATGGCAGTGAGCATCAGCAGCACTGCCATTGTAGGCAAGATTATTCTCGAGAGGCGGATGTTTCAGGCCCAAGAGTCGAAATTCCTCGTCGGTTTGATGATAGCCGAAGACTTCGTCGCAGTCGGATTCTTGATAGTTCTGTCCACAATCACTTCCCCGGGAGCCGCATCCGCGTCCCAACAGCTCACCCGGATAGTCGAGATCGGACTCGGCGGGATCGGGCTTCTCGTCTTGGGCTACTTGGTAGCCAGATATCTGGCCCGCATAGCGATCGACTATCTCAGCTCGTATGATGTAGATTTAGAAGAAATCCCATTTCTGTTTGCGCTTGCTCTCGGCGTTCTCTTCGCCGTACTGGCCGCGGTTCTCGGATATTCGCCAGGCATCGGGGCCTTCGTGATCGGGCTCTCAATCAGGGGAAAACAGTCAAGATTCTTGACTGAGAAGCTTTCCACGATCAAGGACCTGTTCCTGGTCCTCTTCTTCGTCTCAATGGGGAGCCTGATCGATCCATTCTCGGCGCTTGGCCTCGGGATCGCGATCATACTGGCTCTAGCGCTGGTGGTGGGAGGGAAGCTTGTTGGCGGATTCGCCGTCGGAAATGTTCTTTCCCGCGGTCAACATAATCCAGGGATCAGGCCATGGTCCTTCGGAACCTGGCTGGTTCCTAGAGGAGAGTTCTCTTTCGTAATAGGACAGTTCGCCCTGGCCATCGGGCTCATCAGTCGAGACATCTTCTCACTCATAGGCCTCTCGGTCCTCATCAGTGCCCTGGTCGGCCCATTCCTCCAGAGACTGGTCGAGCCGAAAATGGCGGAGAGCAGTCATCTGCTCAGGCCGCAGAAGGATGAGACGTCGGACCGATGAAACCTTGGACCGAGGACCTTAGGCAATTGTAACTTGCACGCTTCTAGTCGATGAAACCCTTCGCCCAGGAACGGCCTGGGAGATTGTTCCTCAGGTCAGGCCATTCACGGCTGCGGACTTCAGGTTCGCCAGAAAGAATCCCCACCGGGCAAGCTCCAACGGGATGCCATGCTCAGCCCATCCGCCTTGGGATATTCTATTTCTAGGGTGAGGGTCGTAAGCCTGCCGTGAAGGTACATGCGTACTATCACCCCGTCCCCTCCCGCTGCAAACGGAACGAAGAGTGCTTCGGTCCCAAGTAAAGGACCTTGTAGTCAACTGGTCGCTCACCGGGCCAACTCAGCTTTAGCATTTTTCCAACTGCTATTCTCCCTTTGATAGCGGCCGGAAACCAGGAGCAAAGCCCCCTTCGAGAGGCAATCAGCCTCCACACCCGTTTCTTCCCAACCGGAAGAATCATTTTCATCTTCGTAAGACCGGGACGAAAACAGAATCAATATTCAAGGGCAAAGGATTGCGGACATTTCCGGCGATCCGTTAAGGAACTTTGTCGACATGGGCCTAATGCATTAACCATCTTCTTCTTAGCGCGAGGAATGAGGTGGACTTAGCGCAGCTAAGGGCCCCCAAGATGCCTTGCCTGCGAGGCACATCCCATCATCTTTCTATGTAGTCCCGTATGGCTCTCAGGTGCTTCGGGTTTTTCCGAAGAAACTCGACGAGCCTTGCGATTTTGTGAACGGTGATTGGCTGAATGTAGTGCTCAATTCCTTCCGTATCCTGATGCGCCGTAACTTCCTCCACTCCGATCATAGAGAGAAACTCTGAGATTATTCCGTGCCGTGAGATTACGGATCTGGCCACCTTCTCGCCCTTTTCGGTGAGCTTCATCCCTCGGTAAGGCTCATGCGCTAGGTAGCCCTTCTTGGCAAGATTTCCCACCATGCCGGACACGGTTGGAGGTTTGACCTTCAGCATGTCGGAAAGGTCGACCGTGCTCGCGTATCCCTTATCATGGCTCAGCCGGTAGATTGCTTCGAGGTAGTCTTCCAGCCGAGAGGTTTCCTTTTTCAGATGAATCATCTGCCCAATTCGGGTTCAGTCTGGAGCGGCATCGTTCGGTAAAAAGCTTGGCAAATTAGGCCCGCCTAAAGCAATTCGAGTATATTAGCAAAATTAGACCGGACAAATCATGTTAGAGTGACCTAAATTTAAATATCAGGTGTTATCTTACGCGGGCTATGCGGGCCCCGTGGAAGGCGCAAGATCAGATCATGACTGGGCCGACGGGGCAGAGAACTAGCGCTAGAACTTCTCGTCGCGATTTCCTGCTTTACCTTGGGCCCTCGCTTATGGTTTCCTTGGCCTACATGGATCCAGGCAATTACGGTACTGACCTGGCCGCAGGTGCGGGCTTCAAGTTCGGATTGGTCTGGGCTGTCTGGCTTGCTTCGGCGATGGCGATGTTACTACAGTATCTTTCTGGGAAGCTTGGAATCGCTTCCGGTCATTCTCTACCAGAAATGGTAAGGAAGTCGCTGGGGCGGAAGGAGTTTGTGGTCCCCTACTGGCTCGCTGCTGAGGCGGCGGCGGCGGCGACCGACCTTGCGGAATACTTGGGCACTGTCGTGGCTCTTAACATACTCTTTGGTGTACCTCTTCTGTACGCTGCAATTTTCGGCGCATTCGATGTCCTTCTTTTGATGACGATGATGACAAGACGATTCCACATAATAGAGCAATTTTTCATGCTTTTCACGAGCGTTCTCGTCATTGGCATACTCTACCAGTTGATAGTCATCAAACCTGACCTGGGCCAGATTGCATTCCATTCTGTTGTGCCAGGCTCTTTGAGTACCGACGCTCTCCTGCTTGTCGTCGGGATAATCGGGGCGACTGTCATGCCCCACGCCCTTTTCGTCCACTCTTGGCTTTCAAAGAACAAGATGGATCTCATGGGCAAGAAGATACTCGATCCCAACAATAGATATGATTCTTCCAATGCCTCGCTCGAAGTGAGACAAAAGACGAGGAAAATTCACCTGTGGGAGACTGTTGTATTCTTGAGCATTGCTGGAGTTGTCAACGCAGGAATACTGCTTGTGGCTACACCGCTGTACCCGAACTCTAATCTCACGATTGAATATGCTGTACGACAGCTAAGCGGGATATTCGCACCCATCGTGGGAATCATCTTTGTTCTGACTCTACTTGCGTCAGGTCTCACGTCATCGACACTTGGAACAATCGCAGGGCAGGTAATAATGGAAGGGCTGATCGGGAAGCACTGGAACATTTGGGCAAGAAGAATAGTTACGAGGGGTGTGAATGTGTTCCCAACCACGATAGCGATACTCGTCGGGCTTGACCCGCTTATCTTGCTGGTTTACAGTCAGGTGATACTGAGCCTCATGATTCCCCTCCCGATGATCCCGCTTGTCTACTTCACATCAAAGAAGAAGCTCATGGGGGATCTTGTCAACAGAAGGAGAACAATTATTGTCGCAGTGGTGACTGTCGCGCTGATAATGGCATTCAACGCATACTTGTTGCTAACTAGCGTGTAGCTGTGAATACGTTCGTACTTGCCACCATTCTGGTGCGGGGGGTGGGATTTGAACCCACGAACCCCTACGGGACAGGGTCCTGAGCCCTGCGCCTTTGACCTGGCTTGGCAACCCCCGCTTGGAGGGCGGAGTGCGAAAGTTGTCAGATAAAGCCGTGTGTCGGCGACTAATTCTCGGGCCCGGTTTCTCGTGGGTCTTTCGGGGTGCTATTTCTCCGGCTTTGCCATCTCTGGCTCTGGAGGGATCTGGTGCCGGACGGTTCTTCCTGGAATTCCTCTGTGCTTTTCTATCTCTCTCAGTCTCTTCTCCCAGTCTCGCATTTGTCTGTCCTTCAGTAGCTGGTTGAGGATCTGTGAGGTGTTGTTGTAGAGCTGGGTCCAGCGCTCCCGCGTCTTCAGGTCCAGATTCTCATCGAGTATGACCTTGCGGCACTTTGCCAGGTTCTGACGTAGCTCTCTTACCATCCTATCGCCCACCTTCTCCTCAAGACCGTCGCTCTGGTCCAGGCTCAGTCTTCCACACCCTTCCGTCGCCGCTCGCCTGTCCCCGAAACCAATCCCTCAATCCTACGCGCCTCCTCTACTCTCCTGGACCCGCCTTCGCGTAGAGCCAGCCTCCAGAGCCTCAACAACCGCGTCCCCGTCGCGCTCAACAGCCTCTTCTGCCCCTGATCCAGCGTCCTCAGACGCGACCCCTCGTCCAGGTCGTCCAAGACCATGACGGTCAACCGGCGAATATTCGCCAGAAGCTCCCCATATCCGTCCTCGCGATTCTCCACATCCAAATGTTCCATCTCCTACATGTCCCAGCGATCTCCGGCGTCCCCTCCGGTAGGCTCATCCATCTCCGAAGAAGAGAGGAATCCCCGCAAACCTAGGGCGTGTCCCTATCGAGACCGCGACAGAACATACGTCAATCCCTCGAAATAAATCATCTTTAACCCACTGACGGAGACAACCAAAGACGGTATCCGCACAAACAGTCCCAACAACGTCCACAATCGCTCAAGAACGTCCAGACCAGACGAAAAAGTACGTTTTCCAATCCCGGAAAAGCATGCTTAACCCGTCCCCCCCGGGCGTCAAAATCTCCCGAGAAAAACGTTCCTCAGAATCCTCTCGTCTACCGCCCCGAAAAACAGACAGTGTCCCTAAGAAAGGGGATTAGTGTCCCAGGCTCTCCAAACCATCTACTTAGTCCGCTCTAGCACTACTTCTATGGTGGAGACGTTCCGCGCGTCTTGGCCTTCACCGACAACCTCCGTGCCCAAGTTCACATGTTTTACAAGGCTGCCCTGGAAGAAGCGGTTATTCACCACCTCAGCCACATCAACAGCCGTGCTGATGGCTCTTCCACGAGCCTTTAGACTCAGCTTCTTGGCGCCCGTGTTGAAATGCATCATGACAGCCGTAGCATAAGCCATGATCGGCTTCTTACCGATCAGTATCGTGTCCGCTGGAATGTCACTTCTACGCACCGGGGCAGGAGCCCTCTCCGCCTTCTTTGGTTCTTCTGACAAGCAATTCACCTCCACGTACGCGAGTGCACTGACGGCAAACCCGGCTATGCACAGAACCAGCCTAAATAGCTATCTGAAACCCACGCACAAGACCCGCCCCAATGGACCAAGCTCGACCCAACCCATTCCTGGCTCGTAAAGAGGAATCTTTCTCGGTGACGCCCACGCTCCATCCTTCCTCTCAAGAGCCACTCAGTAGCAGACCCCAACATCATCGTCGCCAACCTCGAAGGCCGCCGTGTACCACGCTCTTCTCACTCCAAATTACTGACCATTCTCATCAAAGGACCCAGTCACCAAAAATCAACGAGAAGGAAGAACCGTGACGGGGAACTATTCATCCCGCATGTCGAACAGACACGATGCATCCGGACTCGTTCGGGAGTAGCCGATTGCTAGAAAACTGTATCTAGAATCTCGAAATAAAAACCGAAAACTTTGTTCCCAGCTCGTTCAAATACGGTGAACGTGAGATTTCTTCTTCCATCTTTCCTGTTCAAATTTCAACGTTTATCTCTAACGACAGAACTAGATATCCTCTTATGCCCAAGTTTATGCAGTCACTCGGGATAGAAACCTACCATCGGCTGGTAACAGAGGCGAAAGCAAGAGATGTCACTGTACAATCCCTCATACGCACAGTCATTGTCCCGGACTGGCTCAAAACAGTCCCCGCGCAAATAGGCATCCAGACAACCATGGCCAAACCCACGACCCAATCCGGCACGCTCATCTCTCACGCCGGAATCCTGACGGAGACAACGCGCCGACCTTTCCTTAACGCCACGGTCGGGCGGGGGAGACCCTAGCCCGAGCCTTTTTCTTTCGACCGAAGAAGGCTCTGTAAGAAGCTACAGTTCTAAACCGAGATTCGGACTCAAATAGTGGACTTGAGACCGCCGACTCCTACGCGGTCGATCTGCCCAGAACTTCCGCCTCCTAGGCCACCGGGCTGGGGCCCACTCGTATCTTCGGCCTCGCGGCTTCCGAGAACTGTTGGGAGAATCGTTCGTACATTTTCAGCTCCTCGCTGGACATCGGCTTGATCTTCTGCAGTGCCTCGTCATAGTGGCGCTTTGCCACCTTCAGACCCTTCGCCCGCTTCTTGGCATCCTCAGGGTCCTTGGACTTGGAAATATGCTCTCTCAGAGAGAGCATCACGGCCGTGTTGGCTACGGATGCTATGTCCGCGCCGGTGTACCCGTCCGTCCGCTTGGCAAGCTCGTCCAGATTTACATCCTCCCCAAGCGGAGTCTTCCTCGTATGAATCTTGAAGATCTGCCTCCTCGCCTCAAGATCAGGTGGGGGCACGAACAATAGCCGGTCGAACCTTCCCGGCCTCAACAGAGCCGAGTCGATAATGTCAGGCCGGTTCGTGGCAGCTATGATGACCACGTTCCGCAGCTCCTCCAAGCCGTCCATCTCGGTCAGGAACTGGCTGATCACCCGCTCCGTGACATGAGCATCGCCTCCTCCGCTCCCACGGACCGGCGCTACAGAGTCTATCTCGTCGAAGAATATGATGCAAGGCGAAGCCTGACGGGCCTTCCGAAAAACTTCTCGCACAGCCTTCTCGGACTCACCCACGAACTTGTTCAGTAGCTCGGGACCCTTCACGCTGATGAAGTTCGACTCGCTCTCATGCGCCACCGCCTTAGCCAACAGTGTCTTGCCCGTCCCGGGAGGACCGTACAGCAACAACCCCTTAGGCGGGCTAGCGTTCAGCTGCGCGAACAAATCCGGATACTTCAACGGCCACTCCACCGCCTCCCGCAGCTCCTCTTTCACGTCCTCCAAGCCCCCGATCTGATCCCATGACACGTCAGGAATCTCGACCAGGACCTCCCGCATGGCCGACGGTTCGACCTCCTTCAAGGCGTCCAGAAAATCGGACATTTTCACGATGATCTTGTTCAGAATATCGCCTGGAATGCTCTGAGCCTCAAGATTGATCTCAGGCAGAATCCTACGCAGAGCCCTTATGGCCGCTTCCTTTGCCAACGCCTCGAGATCCGCGCCGACAAAACCGTGCGTCACATCCGCCAGCTTCTTCAGATCCACATCCTCCGCCAAGGGCATCCCACGGGTGTGAATCTCCAAGACCTCCAAGCGCCCGTCACGATCGGGCACGCCGATCTCGATCTCCCGGTCGAATCGTCCCGGTCGGCGCAGAGCCGGGTCGATCGCGTTGGGACGATTGGTCGCTCCGATCACGACCACCTTCCCCCGCGACTGGAGTCCATCCATTAGGGACAAGAGCTGGCTGGTAACCCGCTTCTCAACCTCGCCCGTTACTTCCTCCCTCTTCGGAGCGATCGAATCGATCTCGTCGATGAAGACGATCGAAGGAGCATTCTCCTGTGCCTCCTTGAACACTTCTCTGAGCCGCTCCTCGCTCTCGCCGTAGTACTTGCTCATGATCTCCGGCCCTCCGATGCTGAGAAAGTTCGCGTTCGTCTCGCTCGCGACCGCCCTCGCCAACAACGTCTTCCCAGTCCCGGGGGGACCGTGAAGCAAGACCCCTTTCGGTGCCTCAACCCCAAGCCTCTCGAACAATTCTGGATGCCGTAGGGGAAGCTCTATCATCTCACGAATCTTCTGAAACGGAGTCGTGTTCGTCACCACCAGGTTCACTGTCCGCCCCATGATGTTGATCGGGACGAAGTCACCCCGCGATAAGACCCGCCCTTCCAAGAGCTGGCTCAGATACTCTTCTCCACCAACAATACGGAGCGGCTCAGTCGGAGCCAACGTCAAGCGTTCAGCGATCTTAGCATCGATCTTCCGAATAGTCACCTTGTCATCAATCGAGACGCCCGCATTGTTCCTGAGGTAACCATCAATCCGGACTATTCCCTTCCCATAATCCTGCTCGTGAGCTGGCCAGCACAAGGCGTTCGTCTTACGTTTGCCCGTAATCTGAACGACGTCCCCCGAGGTTAATCCGAGGTCTTGCACAACCTTCGGATCTATCCTGGCTATTCCCCGGCCTACATCTCGCTGCAGCGCGTCGGCAACCCTCAGAGTCGCAGTCTTTTCGGGCAATCTATTCACCAAGAAGAATTGAAAGAGGCCCAAGCTACTCTAATAAAACGCTAGCAGGATCGATTCCGAAGAATCGTTTCATCCAGCATTGGTAATTGTACCCTACTCGCTAACGGCTCGGATCTGCCCAGCGCAGAATCCGCTGGTCCTCGCGAGTCTTAGCTCTGACTCTTTCCATCCCCGAAATAGGTCCCGTGTGATTTATACACAGCCAGCCCGCCTAGGATGTCAAGCCGGATGCGAGGGCGGAGAAAACAATGTCGGATGATGTGAAGCGGATGGCCGACCTTCTAAAATCAGGAGCGACAATGCTCTCTGACGTTTGTCCGAATTGCGGCAGCCCTCTGTTCAAAGTCAAAGGCGAAATCTTCTGCGCCAAGTGCAACAAGCCGGTGGTTTACGCTCGGGCGACCGGACCTCAAGCAACGGTCTCTGCCAGCATGCTTCTCGAGAGTGTTGAACAGACAGTTATCGGAAAGATTAGCGAGACCAACGAGCTCTTGAAGCTGGAAAAGGATCCTGAGAGGCTCTCAGCCTACAGCAACCTAGTATTCGGATGGCTCTCAATGCTGGAAAAGCTTAGGAATCTCAAGGAGACTTTCAGCCAATCATAGCCTCAGCAAGGTTTCGGGCTCGACCGTTCTTCCGTTGACGAGATTTGTTAACTCTACCTTCCGACGTCGCCTTCTAGCAAGCACGACCACCGCTCCAGTCAGCTGAGCGAAACCCAACAACTCTCTCTTCCGCTGTTCTCCGAGAAACGAGCCTCCTGCTTTGCACTCGACGAGAACAGATTTGCCGTTGCATAGACACACCAGATCTATCGGTTTGGATTGAGCAGCTCGGACAACGAAGAACCCGCTTCTGCGGAACAGGTCCCTCACCCGGTATTCCAGCCGTCTCCCGGCTTCGTAGTTGGACAAATCCATCCCGACCTGAATCGCCACTCACTTAAGGTGTGTGAGGGACCTGAAACTAACTGTGGAGTTCTTCGCGGTCTTCAGGTTCGCGCCGGTATGTAAGGAGGACTACAAGCGCGATAACTGCCACCAGTACTAGTATCCCGCTGAACGCCAGTTGGTTGACTGAGACGCTCACGATACCTCCAATGACGAGCAGTCCAAGTGATAGTCCGAACGCGGCCAACGTCAGCCTTCCAAGACTCAACAATTGCACCCTCGCCCATTCGGTCACACGCGTTCGGATTTCCATGGATATTTCGTCGCTGTCGCTATTGAGCTGCCTGTATGCGGCATCCAAGGTAACTGCAGTGGTAGAAGCTTCCATGAGGAAGATCACGACCATGAATCGCAATAGGAGGAGTGCTGTGTCGGTTCCCTCGAGGCCGAAGACGTCGCTGGCAATCTTTCCCCATATCGTCAATGCCAGAAGACTCGCAGAAGCAAAGGTTGCCGAAGCCAAGCTTCGCGTCAGCATGCCGGCTAATCCGAGAATTGTAAGGATCGATGTGATGAGTATTTGTTGTTTGAATAGTGCGGCCGTCGGAAGGCTGAGGACTATCCATGGAACGAGAAAGATATGGTTGACCTTCAGCATTGGTATGATGAGGCGTGGGACGGCGTTCAAGCCGCGACGACTGGGCGTAATCGTCTCACCTTGGTCAACATCGTCGAGAGACGGATATTCCTCGGCCAGTCGATTACGGTAGCTGACCTCTCAAGTGCGAGGAGAGTTGTTGATCTCTCCAACATGATTAATTTGAAAGCGATCTCTTCGGTTGAGTCTTGGAAAGTCAAGGGTATCGTCGGAGTAGGTGATAAAACGAGCATATTGTAGCCGGCGAAAGCCAGTTGTTTGACACCCTCTTTCATCTCAGGGTCCAGTAGCGGGGAGATAATGACTATCTGTGCACGAGAAGGTAGCATACGCCGGGCTAGGAGGTTCATGACGTAGCTAGTAGAAACAGTTGCCCTTCCAGACTTTGCACCTGCCAGAAGATACAGGATCCTTCGTTCATGTCGTTTTCCGAAACCGGCCGGTATAGATCCTCTCTCTCCTCCTTGAAGGACCAAGCCTACCCTGTTGCCCTGCCTCAACAACATGGTTGCCATCGATGCGGCTGCATGGACTCCTCGTTCAAACATTTCACCCTGCGCCGGTCCGAGTAATGTAACGTCGTTGTCGAGAACGATCATAACATCGGTGACTCTCTCTGCCTCAGTCTCGTTTACGATTAGAGAGTCATGACGGGCTGTTGCTTTCCAGTTGATTCTTTTGGGGTCGTCTCCGGGAACATATCCACGCATACTGTAGAATTCAGTCCCGGTCCCTGGCACTTTCGAGGGGATCACTCCGGGCCAGGGTCCGACATGCCTCGGCCGAAGTTGAGCGCCGGCCAGCCGCTCGGGCCTCGGCATTACGCAGAGAGTATCGGATGTAAGTCGTGCCTCCACGAGATAGAACCCGAGGGGGTCTCTTGCCTTCACTATCAGAGGGCCTATTTGGTACTTGGACCGTGGCGGAGACGGGAACCCTAAGATCAGACGTGGTTCTTCACCTGGTCCGATCGACATAGGAGCCTTGTTAACGCCTCTCTCCAGGACGATCCTCTCGTCGAGAGTTTCATGAACTTCCAGGTTCGATATGTTTGCACCCGTTAGGTTTCGAATGTGAGACTCTACTCGAATGTTTTCGTCTCCGAAGGTTTCGTCGGGGATGATCTGTCGTTCGAGCTTCAGGTCGACTTTTTCCGGCAATCCCCAGATGTTCGAGAGAAAGAACAGAGAGGCCAGTCCGAGCACGAGTACACCGATCTGGAAGTCACCGAGCAGCAGAGCGAGGGTTAGCAAACCGATGGCTATTGAGAAGTAGATTGTTGCTTTGAGAGTGAACAAAGCCGATCTACGTCTTTACTCTTGGTACCGGTATTGTCCTGAGGATTTCTTCCAAGACTTGGCTCGCGCTTGTCCCCTTCACCCACGATTCTGCTTTCATGATCAGCCTATGAACAAGAGCGGAGGCGACTACCTCTTTCACATCGTCGGGGATCACATAGTCTCTGCCATGGAAGACTGCTCTGGCCCGGCTCAGTTTGAAGATGGCCAGAGATCCTCGCGGGCTAGCTCCCACATCGATTTGCCGCTGGGACCTTGTCGCCTGGACAATGTCGGCGATGTATCCCATAACATCGTCGTCAACATGTATTCCTTCGACGGTCTGTTGCAGATCTAGTATCGTCCGTAAGTCTGTTACCGGGTCGAGGGCAACGTCTTCTTGGCCCCTCAGCATTCGACGGTGCATTATCTCAACCTCTTCTGTCCGGGCGGGATATCCGAGTTGTAGTTTTACTAGGAATCTGTCCAGTTGGGCCTCTGGGAGGGGGTATACTCCTTCATACTCTATCGGGTTCTGGGTGGCTACGACGATGAACGGATTATCTAGAAGGTGGGTCTTTCCGTCCAGCGTTGTCTGTTTTTCTTGCATCGCTTCCAATAGAGCGGCCTGGGTCTTTGGTGGAGCCCGGTTGATCTCGTCTGCAAGCAATATATTGGTGAATACGGGCCCTTTGCGTAGTTCAAATTCTCCAGATCGAACGTTGAAGACATAGGTGCCTGTAATGTCGGCGGGCAGCAGGTCGGGCGTAAACTGGATTCGAGAGAAGCCGCAACCCATGCTCATCGCAAAACTCTTTGCAAGTAGGGTCTTAGCAAGTCCCGGATAGTCCTCGAAGAGAATGTGAGAGTTGGCAAGGACTGCCAGCATCACTTTCTCGAGAACTGGTTCTTTTCCCACGATTACTTTCTTTACCTGACTGATGACCTTCTGGCACGTTCTGCCTGCCTCCTCGATGTTCAGCCTTTCCATGCTCCTATCAGGTCCACTGCCTTCCCGATCATGTCCATCCTAGCCAGTCCGGGCGCGGGCACGGGTCCATATAGAAGCCTGTAGAGCTCTTCGTCATGCAGCAGCTTCAGGCGCTGTTGCGGATCTGACAGGGCTCGCCTCGCCGCGTCTCTATCCAATCCAGTTTCCAGTATAGTCTTGGTAAGCAGAAGTTCTTTCAGCCTTGCCCCAACCACGTTTTCAAAGTATGAATCGCTTCCGATAGCGGCGACCCTTATCTGATTACTCAAGAACCGCACAGCATCTTCTTTGGGACCCGAGGCCGACCCAACTGTCCGAGTGGCGGTCGAAGCGGCCGACCTCTTGGCAAGGTCACGAACGACGATTATGGCTATCACGACCAGGGGAACGCCAGCCAGAGAAAGGCTTGGAGAGGGTCCCGAAGGAAAGGCTCCGCCAATCAAGAGTAGGAGAACGCCGTAGGCCACCGCGCACCAGAAAAGGAGTCTTGCGATTCTCATCTAGTTGTTTGTCAGAGGCTAAGCTCGCCCGCGATAGATTCGAGATATTCGCGAGCATTCGCGGCATCTTCATCAGTAATGTCGTGAAGGCTGTATCGTGCTTCTTCGAAGAGTTGGGTCAACTTGGCGGTAGCTGATCCTTTAAGCATCAAGGTTGAACTTACTGTCCTCTCTAACTCTCTCGCTGTCTGGTCCGACGAGACAGGAACGCCTAGTCTGGCGACGGCTGCAATCATGTGCTGATAGCATGTGATTATTCTAGTCCGTGGATCAGCCGACCTGTCATCGACGAGCATGATAGCAAGGTTGACGGCATCCAACCCTTCTTTACGTCGTACTTCAAGCTCTTGAGAATTCATCTCGCCGATCTCTTTCATCGCGACTCTGACACTCTGGATAAGCACAAGGCCTGCAACGATGAGGAGTCCGAGAAATGCGATGCTGAACCAGCTGTTCTGAACCAGGCTGGAAACGGTTGGCAGGATACGTCCTCCCAGAAAAGGGTTCGACGGAGTCTCACTCTCACCCACAATGTTAGCGACGGCCGTCGTGTTCGTCTGAGTAGGATTGAAGATGGAGCCGGGTCTCTCAATCAAGACTCCAATCGCGATGGCCCAGAAGAGCAATGAAATCCAGAAAGAATATCGCGAACGACGCTTGCGCATTGCTCTCTTCTGTGCCAATCCGAATCCAATGGCTGCTCCCAACTCCCTCCAGTTCAATCCGATGAGGACGATTAGGACGACCACTATTCCAAGAATAACGACCGGTCCAAGATAGATCAGGTATAGAAGCCAGTACGATCGAAACAGGATGCTGCTCCCGAGCTGGCTACGTGAGAGAGAGGCCAACGCGAACGCAAGGATCAGTAGACCGCCAATGTACGGCAGCATGCGCCGGGGGTCCAAGACAAGAGCTTCCCGCTACGATGAGGCGTGTTGGCGATAAATACTTAGCCGTTGAGTGGGGCTCTACCGGTCCATACTCAGTCTTTCACGGCCTCGAGGATACTTGCCACGTTCCAGAGCTTAACCCGGGTGTAGGGGGGCATGTTGGGGTCTTGTCCGATCTCGTCGAGTATTGAGATTGCGTTCGATGCCCGGACGCCTATCGTGTTGGACATGGCCTGGAGAGCATCCATGGCATCTTTGGCGGATCGACGAATGTTTCTGGGAGTCGTGTTATCGTTTGAGACCTCGTTTAGAACGCCTAGTGCTTGCTTGATTCTTGCTTCGTATTCTTCTTTCCGTTTTGCCTTTTGCAAGCCACGTCACCAGACTCTTGGAAGGGCCTTCTGGTCCTAAACGCATCCTAGCCCAAGAAAGATTCCGTTCCTCGTCATTAAAAGATTTCCATATTCACATGATCTCAAGTTTCTTAATGGGCTGCTTGCTTAGGCTTGTGTTCCGCGTGTGTGCCCTGGCAACAATCTAGACATTGACCGCATATGGCACAAAAATGATCCTCAGAGAACAGTTCCCTGTGACAGGTTGGGCACTTACGCCAGAGTTGAGAAGCATTCTTGCGATGCAAGTTAGAGTTACTGAACGAGTCGGGGCAGATATCAGTCTTCAAGTAAGGATCTGGTCATCTCCCGGAAACGCTATAGTTTCTTGAGATCCTAATCCCCAGTAGAGGGTCATAGTTCGACATGGGAGATGCAGTTGACGACCAATGGTTGGGCTCTCTTCACCAATTCCCCACGATCCTTCATGCAAGAGCATCGTTATCCTTTGATCTCAGTCCGGACTCGTTGCAGAAGGCCCTCGTGGCGGCTCTCTTGTCATTGCGGGCCCTATTTTTGCCGAGGATGATCACCGTGGCTGACAAGAATGGGTACTCCGAGGGGAAAATGGGTTTCAAGATTGGAGTTGGCAACGGTGAAGGGTTTGACGTGCTTGATGCCGCGGAGGAGGAGCGGATACTTGATCGGATAGAAAATCGTGGTGCGTTCGGTGCGCTTGACTTGGCTTTTCATCTTCACTACACAATCGACGATAGTCTAGAGCATAAGCTCCACGAGGATCACTACTTGGTCCGGCTGGTCTTTCAGCCGGGAAGGGTGGAGGTCCTGGTCCACCACCTCAAGGGTATCAAGAGGGTCGAGCCGGTCGAACTGGTGAGTCTAATCTTAGAGCAGCTAAACGCCGAATTGACCCGAGAACATTTCCCCCTTGCGGATCTAGATAGCATCAGTTCAACTTAGGGGGCGATCATCTTCGCTTCACAGATTGAACCTTTGGAGGATCGTCTTCCATATCGCCGAATGCACTTCTCCGGAAGTTCCGGTTGCATTCACTATCTTCCACCCCAGTTTCGCGGACAATGATTTGTAGCTCCGTCTTACCCTCATAAGAAATTCCTTGTTGCTTTCGTGAACATCTCTGTCTTTCGATTTCCGTTTGAATGAGGAGGCGATCGGCATATCAAGTACTATGACGAGGTCGGCAATAGGAAGCCCTCTATCCAGTCCCTGGAGCCAGCTAAGGCTGAGGCCTCTGGAGAGACCGTAAGCGAGGTTTGAGGGTGTATATCTGTCAGCGACTAGCAGGTCGGAGTTGCTGACTAGCTTGCTGATTAGCTCTCTATTCTCCCATCTGTTGAGCGAGTAAAGCATGTGCAAGGCTTCGGGGGGATAGTCTCGGTTCCCTTTCAAGTACCGACGTATCTGTCGCCCTGATGGGGTTTCATAGATTGGGAAACTAATAGCGGCGACCTTTGTGCCTGCTCGTTGCAGGCGATCCGCGAGCAGTCGCGCCTGCGTTCTCTTTCCCGATTGGTCGATTCCCTCCAAGGCGACAATTCGAGCCGGCAAAGGCTGACGGAAAACGGATTTCCTACCTCGCGATATAACCATTCTAGATCAGCGAAAACTTCTGCACTGCTATCACGAACTAAAGCCGACCTGGAATGTGCTAATTTTTCGACTGTATCATTGCCGGGTAAAATGAAACGAGTAGAATCAAACGCAGGTATTTCTTGCCGGGAAGCTCTCGAGTTCTCTCGCGCTTCGTCGCAGTTGATTCCCTGGGCCGGTTAATGAAGTGAAACCGATCGAACAACTGGGCAGCATCACTCAACAAGGCAGATCTGCGTCGCAAGGGTCAACGCTTTTTGAGATTTTTGGAGGATGGTCCCGCCAGCTGAAACCGATTTGCGCTAATTTCAAAATTCGGGGGGCAGAATAGGCCGGACGGGCCTTTTCGGAGGTGCAAGTTATGCGCAGGACTCAGCGCGAAAATCTCGCGATATCAAATCGGCGGCTTGGAATCGCGATCAGGGCTGATTACAGCCCCCGTCCAAGTAAGAAGAGTTTGGTCTCCTAGCTAGTCTAGCAATCAAGCCGCAAAATCGCGACGTTGTTTGAAGCCGGAACTATCCGGCAAGGTATGCGAACAAGCCCTGATCATGCGAGTCGTCCCTGTTCGTCCGGATTGACGGAAATTCATTTCAACGCTCCTCTAGTTATGGTGGACCGGGCGGGATTTGAACCCGCGACCTTCCGGTGTCTTGACACTCTAGGCATGCAAACCGGACGTTCTTCGGCCTGACATGTCAGTATACCAGGCTGAACTACCGGCCCACTTTTCAGCCGTGTCGATAGTGGTTGGTTAAATCTTGTTGGTGGGGCCGCCGCCGGGACGCTCACACCTTGTCGGGTGGTTTGAACCCGGCCTCCAGGCTCCAATGGCCAAGGCGTTACTTTCCACCTTTCAGGCCTGTACGCTACCAAGCTACGTTACGGCGGCCACAAAGAACCGCCCGTTTGTCGAGGAATATGTAAGTTTCCAAGACGGAGGTTCCATCAAAACAGGCATGTAGTGGAGGGGCTGGAAGAGACCTTTCAAGGTCTCATTTGTTACACCAATCCATCCATTTTTTCAGTACGGAATATGTCCTTTTTCAACGAACATGCACGACGAGATGGTTTGTAGATGCCAGGGTCTCTCGAATCCGAGCTTGGAAGGAGCTAAAATTCTTGCAAAAGTGCTATGAAATCCCGTGACGTCTAACACAGATCCGACCGAGATTTGGCAAGTCCAAAACGAGAATTAATGATGCTAAGGGTCTTCAGGCTAACCCTCCCCGCGGCACTACTCGTCTCACTCACCTGGGTCACGCTCTTCACCGACGCTGCCAGACAAGCCGTTATCAACGTCCTCGGCGCGAATGCAAACATCATCATCTTCATCCTGGGACTGTTCCTAGTCATTGGCTTGTACTGGGTGATGGGTATCTACGAGCGGAAGATTCTCTACGAAAACCGTCACGTCAGACCCGCCTTCTAACGCCCTTTCACATCCCCAAAAACCCACGGGGACCGGTCGTACCACTTGAAGCTGTAGTATGCAGTCTGGACGAGATTTCCGCCTTTCTCGATAGAAATTAGTCAAGTGATAATTCAACTGTTATTATTGGCCAAACAACTTCTCAATCTGCCTGAGTGCATTGCACCGTTAGTCGCCAAATATTCTAAGAACCGATCAAGACTATTTGGTCGGTATGCGACTCGAAAGGCTCCCCTACGTGACTCTCTGGGCTGTCAAGTTTGAAGAGACAAAGAAACTCTACAAAGAGATTCTAGGACTACCTGTTGTCGAAGAGAATCCGAGCTTCATAATGTTCGACACAAGAGGTTCTAGGCTGGCTTTGCATAGACTCGCTAAAGGTCCCAGAATCGACCGTCGGACCATAGAGTTGCACCTTGAAGTCGATGATGTAGATGAGATCTATCATTCACTGCAACGAAGAGGGGTGAAGTTTGAGGACAAACCCGCCAACAAGCCGTGGGGAAACCGTATGGCCAGTTTTAGAGATCCGGAGGGGTATGTCGTCGAGATAATTGGTCCCTTGAGAGAGGGCGAGCCGACTAATGACAACTAAGTCTCTTGCCTCTTTCATTGGTGCCAATGCAACTGGCCTTTGCGACTCGCCGTAAATAGTGATTCTCAAGGGGTCGTGGTCGAGATTGCAGCCTCGCGTTCGCGAGCTGCTTTCTTAGCTTCGTTCTTATAGAATTCGGCCAACTCTAGAGTATCTCTGATCTGTCTCTCTAGCTCGTCCATCTGAGGGTAGACTGATCGAAAAATCTCCAGCGGGCCTACATGAGACTTCACGTGTATCATATACGTCGGATACGCAGCATGGCCAAAGATTCGTTTACTCTCCCAAGATTCTCGCTTATCATCTTCCCTATAGTTAACGTGAAGTCTCCGGAACCTTACCTTGCCAGTCAATTCCCGTGCCATCCCCGCTGCGAGAGCTTCGTACAGCGGTTTCTGGGTCTCGCACCCAGAGCATCCTTGACGCGTCAAGGATGTGATATACACCACCCCATACTCACCAACCAATTCTGACATGGTCTCACTCGCATTACCCCTCTCAAGCTCTTGGAAATCAACCAACTCTAACTCACTGCTGCTCCCAGTTTCAGTCGTCGTCAAGATGTCCACCCTTTTGCTTGGATTGGCAAGATATAATCTAGTCTCGTCTCTCACCAGCACAAGTGCCAACTCGAACTCATCCACAGATCTCCGGAGGAAGGAGCGCCCTCCCCGCCTGGGGTCCGCGGGGAATCAGCTATGTGGCGAGTAATTCATAGAACACAAGAAACAGCGAAATGTTCTATATTGACGGAGATGCAACGCAGAGGATTAGTTTGCCCCGGCTAGAAATGGTTTTGCTGGCCGTTTCCATCATCATACTCTCGCTCCCAGTAGTCGTCCATTACGAGGCGGTCGCCGACACATTGGATGCTCAAATGGCCACATACTTACTATCATCTGCCCATGTCGACGCCGATCATCATCAGTGCAATCCTAATGGCCGCTCAGATTACAGTATAATCGATTTGCAAACGAATCCTTCCAACGGCAACCGTCCCAATTCCCAGTGCATCCCGATTTTTAACATATTATTGAGTCAGAATAACCTGACGCTAATTCAGGGCTCCCGCCGCTCGCTAAGTGTTTTTCTAAGCACCGCCTCTGAGTTCTCCCCGCCCATCAACCTATCTGCGGAATCAGTGCCTGCAGGCGTCGAGGTTCTTTTCGCTCCTTCTTCTGGAAGATCAGCGTTTTCGTCGGTGGTGACAATCTTTGCTAGTGCTCAAGCAGTTTTAGGATTGTCAGAAGTGGCGGTTGTAGCTAGAGTAATGGGGATCGAAAAGTCGGCCACCGTCTCTGTCTTGGTTGTCCCGGAGATTCATAACCTTGTCATCACTTCAGGCTTTGCTCCTCTAAACGCGACCGTCGGTGGTGTAGTCGTTGTCAACGTGACAGTGGCGAATTATGGGTCTGTTTCAGAAATCTTCGACCTCCGCGAGCACGCAAACTTGACGATGGTTGCAGAGCAGAATCACCTTCTACTCGCTCCTCTCGCGCGATACACCACCTCCCTATCTTGGAACACTACGGGATTTTCAGAGGGAGTCTACAGTATAGTTGTGAACGTTCGTCCGGCCCCGGGGGAGGTCAACTTGAGCGATGAGAACTTCAATGTTGGACAACTCTCGCTTGGACCGCGGCCCACTGCTCAACCTAGTCCCACGCCCGCCGCGCCGGGAGAGGGTCCCTCCGGGTTGTCTTATGGACGGGAGCTTGCGATCATCGTAGCACTGGGAGAGGTCATCGCGGTCCTTCTCGTCTTCGTTCGAAGAAGGTCTAGAATCTCGAAGAAATAGTGGGTTTTCAGCTAGAAGATTGCCGATGCGAGTTAGTCTCTAGGCGAGGCTTGCCGTTAGTGATTTCTTGTCGTAGCCCAGGGGTAAGAGTAGGTTTGCAGCAGAAGAGATCAGAAGGCCGACGTATCCTTGAAGGTTGATAACTGTGTTATCGTCCACAAGTTCTGGTGGAGCAGCTGTGGTCATAGTTCTATTTGAACTGTCGATGGTCATGACGTAGCTTACTTGCTGTCCCGCATGAACTGATCCTCCCTCATTTTTGAGGAGCTGTGCTGCGATGGCCTGGAGTACTTTGTGAGAATACTCGCCAGGGTTCTTGCTCAAACTTCTTGTTATTACAAGTTCTTCGAGAGGAACGCTGTTGCTTTGCAGTTTCGAAGCGTATTCTCTGAGAATGTCGAGGGCTTGGGGGACTAGGGTTTTGAATTCTCGGGAATCGTCGGCAGTAGATAGAATAGCCAGCATGTCTCTCTGGCACTTTCTGACTATCTCCGGAGTGTCGTGGCGTCGGAGGTCTATTCCTCTAACTCTTAAGGTCCGGTTCTGGAAGATGCCATAGTATCTGTTGAGGACTTGCGCTTGCGGGTCTGTCTTGGAGTCGAGAAAGACTATCCATTTGTATTGGCCCTCAAAGCTCAACGGAATACGAAGATCTCTTTGCAACAATTCACATAACGCCTCATAATCCGCTGCTGTAGCTTCAGGTCTTGAAAGCCACATAGAGTCGACAATTCCATGGACTAGCTTGAAGCCGTGGGCTTGGGCTAAAGCCACAGCACGGTCGAGGAATACTCGGGAGAAGGCGCATGTTGCAATGTGCGCATCTATTTTGCCGAAACGAGCATTCTTGAATCCTAGGTATCCGAATGAGCAGACAAGTATCCATTTGAGGGCTGACTGGCGTTGATCGAACTTATCTCTTAGCTGTTCGTCTTTTATTTCTCTTTTTTGCTTCTTGTAGCTCCTGCGTCTTCTTAGAAGAATATCTAGCGACTGTGGAACGATGCCTATCTGTCTGCCGCAGATATTGTAGTCTAGTTCTGGGACGCGAGAGCGTGGTGTGAGACAGCATTTGCAGTTGACCGTTTCTCCGCTCAGGTTCTTGTCTCGCATTAAGGTCGGGTAGAGGCTTGTGAAATCCAGTTCTCCAACCTGGTCGTGTATTCCTGTTGCTGGTCCGTAGATGAAACCTCCCCGGTCTGCATTGACAAGTTCCTCGCTGTCTTTCAATTCTTCAGGCTGGTTCTTGTTCCATGGTATGAGAACTTCTTTTTTGAAAGCATGGTAGAGTTGTAGGCTCGTCATGTTGGTGCCGATCGTGGCCCTACTAGCGCGCTGAATTGGAATGATGCATGTCCGAGATATTTCGAAGAGTCCTTCTAGTCCACAGTCGGCGCTGATGAACGCGTTATGCCCATCAATGTGCAGTCTGCCTAGCAGTCGAGCGGCAGTTTCGCGGTAGAGGATTTTCCCGTAGGAGAAGTATGAGTGGCCCTGAACCTCGTATACTCTGAGCGGTGAAGGGTCGCGGCCGAGAATCAGCCTGTCGAGCATTCCGTTTTCATGGGCGCGTCTAGCAAGGTAGGGGAAGATGAATGAGTCTCCACCTTCCGTAATGACAATATCAGGATCGGCTTCTCTGAAGCAATCAACAAGACCGAGAATCTTCTCTCCTTCGCTGCCAGAGTCTATTGTGAAAGCCTCACCATCATCATGTTTGATTTGGAGAGAGCCTAGCTCATCCTCAAAGGTTCGGATTTTCCTGGTTTTCCTTGTCTTGACTTCTAGTCGGATTTCTCGGAGAGTCGGCAGCTTGTAATCAATTGTTTCCCTCGAGTCTCGCAGATTCCACTGAACTTCATCATCCTTCTCATCAGCTTCGACTAGGGCTAAGGGAAAGAGGTCTTTCTGGTAGAGGTAGACTTGGGGAGAGGGAATGTCGACATCGTAGAGGCGGAAACGGGAGTATTTGCCTTCTCTCTGTATTCTGTTCGCAAGCTTCGCTGCCTCATCGTCAGTTTCAACTTCTATTTCGAGGACTCTGGTTTTTTCGATATCGCCTGCTCTCTCAAACTTGTCGACAAAGTGGCACTGTTCGATGTATGACTTGCAAGCTAGGTCCACGAGCTCTCGATAGTTTCCTCCTACGTGCAGCTTTGGCTTCCATCTGTCGATGAGCCTTACGCATCTTCCGTCAGGTTTTTTCAGCCAGACTACCATATAGCCGGGCTTGTGATAGAGATCGAGGATCCAGCCCAGATGTTTCATCAAGTAATCATGCTGGGTATCCTCTCTTTCGAGAAATTCAGAAGAGAAATGTGAAGAGTGAATGTGAAAGAATTGCGAAACAGCGAGTAACGTGCACAATCGTTCCTAGAAGTCTTTCATACGAGTAGACTCCTACTACCAGAACCGTCGTAACGTGTGGCGAGGATGGGAGAAGCTCAGGGTCCGAAGAGAACAGGTAAGTTGCCTGAGTTCGACAAGCTGTGGGACTATGCTCACCCGGACATTAGCGAGCAGAGGTTCCGTGAGCTTCTTCCAAGGGCGTTAGACTCGCTCGACCTTTCCTATCTTGCACAGCTCCTAACGCAGATAGCGAGGGCGGAGGGCTTGCAGCGCAAGTTTGAGGATGCTCACAAGACTCTGGATCGAGTCGACAAGGCGCTGCCAAAAACTGATGGCAGGACGCTGATCAGGTATCTGCTGGAACGTGGAAGGGTCTATAATTCTTCGGGGAGTGTTGACGATGCGAAGCGTTTGTTTCTTCAGGCGTTTGACTTGGCGGTCAAGTCGAAGGAGGACTTTTACGCGGTGGATGCTGCTCACATGGTGGCGATTGTCGAATCGCCGGAGAACCAGTTGGAGTGGAATCTGAAAGCTCTGGATCTGGCCGAGAATTCCCTGGATGAAAGGGCGAGAAACTGGAAGGGTAGTCTCTATAACAATATCGGCTGGACATACTTCGACGGGGGAGAGTTTCAAGAGGCTCTGTTCATGTTCGAGAAGGCTCTGGAGTTTCGAAGACAACAAGGCGATCCGGTCAGCATTGGGGTTGCAAGGTGGTGTGTTGGCAAGACGCTTAGGATGATGGGCCATACCGAGGAGGCGCTTGAGATACAGCAGGAGCTTTTTCAGGAATATCAGTCCGCGGGTCGGAAGAGCGGGTTTGTCTATGAGGAGATTGCTGAATGCCTCGTGCTCCTGGGAAGAGAGCAAGAAGCTCAAGACTGGTTTGCAGCAGCTTACGGCGAGCTTTCGAAGGACCCGTCTGTCGCGAACGACCGGGATCGTTTGATTAGGCTGAAGACCTTGGGGAAGGTCGGCCTGTCGGAACAGTATTAGTTGCTTACTGGGAGTATCCTGCTAGTGTTGGATTGTCTAGTGGCACTTCTGTATCCTTCTCTGGTATGAAGGGGTGGCGGGAGACGGTGAGCTTTGTGTAGGCGCCTCTGTCTTTGAGAGTGGCGGAAACATGGGCTGTGCGAGTGAGCGCGTCTTCCATGGTCTTGCTTCTCGCCTTCAGATTGGTGATTAGGATCAGAATATTTCTTGCCTCTGCGGTTGTTGCTAGGAACCGTATGCCTTTGCGGAAAATGTCAAGGGATTCTTTCTTGTCGCGTACGTCTGGGTCGCAGAAGAGCGCTGTGATGTCAGAGACTACTGTCAGCCTTGCCTTGTACTCGTCTAAGGCTGAGGCCAGCTTGTCTATTATGAGGTTGTAGACTTGATGGTGTGTGAAGGCTCTGCTGAGATGGATGCGTTCATGAACTCTCTCTTCGTCCAACTCGAGGTTGGTGATGTGTTGAGAGATGGTGTACGTGTCGAATAGGTTTCCTGCGTCTATGAAGACGACATCGCTGTTCAAGCCTCTTGGTGGTGGGAGTGTTGCCCTAACGCAGAGTAGGAGTGAGAGAGCGTTGGAAGGCTCGCCCTGGAGGAAAACCAGTTGGCCTTTTTTTAGAATCAGTATCTTGTCTATCGCTTCTATTCCGGTTGTTATGCTGGGCTGGAGGTCTCTTGGTAGACTGTTTCCTCTCCGGGTTTGGTGTTCGAGAGGATCGTCTGGCTCTAGGAGTATCTCCGCGTCCGGGCACTTTAGGTTGGTGAGGAGTCGTCTCCCCGGTGGGAGAATTGAGGGTCTACAACCTAGGACTTTGTCGAGTTCGAGGCTGCATCCGGGGCAGGTGTTGTTGAAGATTATCTGTATTTTTTGGGGGTTGATCTGGTGCTTGGAGAGGATGAGTGCCTCATCGCATAGGACACAGTGGTAGAGGTAGCCTTCGATCCCGTTCGTAGCGTCTAGTTGCCAGGTCTTTGGCTGTAGAGGTTCGATGGTGCTATGTGTCTGCATCGCGGGGTCGTTGGAATTGGGGTCTTAGTCGTCGCGTCGGTTCTTTGGTGCTGCGTCCTCTACTCCTTTCTCTGTGATCTGGAAGTATGCTTCGGACTCTGGGAGGTAGGGAGAGTCTATGATCTTGGCTACTCTTAGTCCTTGGCTGGCTTTTTTGAGCATTACTCGGTGGGTTGAGGCGTGGGCTAGAATGTTTCCTCCTGCGGGTCGTGTGGGGTCTCCGAAGAATGCTTGTGGGTTGGCCTGGACCTGGTTTGTTATGACGACTGCTAGGTTGAGGGCTTGGGCTATTCTGAGTAGTTTGTGGAGGTGGCTGTTTAGGCGTTGTTGTCGTTCGCTGAGGGATTCTCGTCCTATGTATTCGCCTCGGAAGTGGGAGAGGATGGAGTCTACGACTAGGAGTTTGATCTTCTCTTCTTGGCAGATCTTGAATGCATGGTCGACCGTGAGGATCTGGTGGTCGCTGTTGTAGACGCGGCTGTAGATGATTCCGTCAAGGATCTTCTCGGGGTCCAGCTGCATGGCCGTGGCCATCTGGTAGACCCGCTGGGCGGCGAAGGTTCCTTCAGTGTCTATGAAGAGGACTTTGCCTTCTAGGCCACCATCTTTGGCTGGAAGCTGTGTAATGACGCTTAGCTTCATGCATATCTGGGATTTGCCTGCGCCAAATTCTCCTACGAACTCGGTTATGGCCTGGGTTTCAAGTCCGCCGCCTAGTAGCTTGTCGAGGTTGCTGCTGGCGAAGCTGAGTCTCTGGAGGTCCTTCCGTCTCTCGTAGAGCTGTTTTGCTGTTATGAAGTCTGTCTGGATTGTTTCGCGTGCTGCTCTGGAGATTTTGAGTGCGACGCTGTTTTCGAGGCCTGCTTTATCGATGAGTTCTCGGATGGGGGCTATTGCGAGGGAGGCGATCGAGTCGTAGCCTGCTTCTCGGAGCTTGTTGGCGGTTACGGGTCCGACGCCGTTCAGGTCTTGGATGTCGACTATTGCTTCTGCCAATGACTATCTGTTCTGACGGTTGGTTGGGTCTGGGCTTATCTCTCGATGTGAGGAGTGAAAGTAATCATGCCCTTTTCGGGAATCCACCCATTCGTTTCTTGCATGACTGATTGTTTCCAAAGAGCTGGTTTGTGTCGCGGGAATTTTTTTATTTCTAAATTCCTGGCGGGGTCCTTTCGCCATTTGAAACGTTTCTGGGCGAGATTATCGGTTTGTGTTGCAGAACGGGCTTGTCGGCTGTTTTCAGTAGTTGCTGCGTGGCGGCCCTCCAAGCGTGCGAAACCAGCCGCGTGGGACCCCCCTCCCCGATTGCTGATCCGGGCTTATTCTGGGCGATTTTCCAGATCCGATACTCTCCCAAAGAGCTCTTCTGTGTCGCGAGGGTCTACGCTTTCTTGATTTCTTGGATGGTAACGGGCTTGGTAACGGTGGATGGCAACGGTGGGAGGGGTGTTGTGCTCGGTTGTCGGTGTTGTCTTCTGGTCGGGGTTTGGATGGTTCCTCGGTGGTGGGACGTGCCTTGTTGGAGCTTGTTATGGTTCGCCAGGAGAGAGGGTCGGAGCATCTTCATCCTCGTGGGATCGGAGATCAGCCTCGCCTGGGACTCATCCGTTACTACTTTGACGGCTAGCGGTCTCGGGTGGACAGGTTGGTAGTAAGAGACTCTCCCGGTTAATCGTGGTCTTGTCGGGTTGGAAGTGCTTGATGGTATCCAAAAATCGGGTGAATTCGTCTCTCCGACCTCGGATATCCTTGGATAAAAGTCGAAAGAACGCTCTCACCGGCTAGACGCATGTAAGCCAAACACTATATCAGCGGACCCAAGATTCGAAAAATTGGTCCTTCCATCTTGGTCATGCACCGGTATCAGGCGAAAACGGGTTCGAAATTGGTCGCGCCTATTTGAGTAACATTAGAACTAGGAATAGCCTGATTAGTCTTTTTGCTATTACTCTGCTGCTAGTTTCGACATCCTCAGTACTTGCGCCAGCTCTAATGATTTCGAGTAGCCATGCAGGAACAGCCAGAGCTAATCCCACTATCCGGAATCCTGGAGTTAGCAACCGGGCTGTAGTCTTTTCGCCACCACTCTTCGCGTCTATGACGAACGAGGTAGCATCTAATGTTGATACGTCGAATAGCCTGGTTGCGCTACAATCGCCTCTATCGGCCGATTTTTCATTCCCAACTACAAACCTGGTTGCTGGCCAGGCGAACCCGACAACGGGTAGCCCCCTCGCATTCAACGCGACCGTATCAGGAGGATCGCCGCCCTATGCTTTCGACTGGAACTTCACAGACGGTAGCCTCGGAACAGGACCCAGTCTCAGCCACGTCTTCTCCCTAGCAGGAACCTACAACGTTACATTGACCGTGCACGACTCCACAGCAACCAGTGTTATCGTAAGCCATACTGTGAATGTCGTGCTGGCGTCTACTGTTGACTTTTCCTACCCTGTTGCTTCAGTGAATAGTCCCATGGCCTTCAATGCTACTACTCCAGGCTTCTACGTTTACTATTGGGATTTTGGTGATGGCACATACTACTATAACCCCTACGGTGGCG
>MNDT01000027.1 GCA_001915065.1 archaeon 13_2_20CM_2_53_6
ACATACCCCTTTGATATTGTGGACATTCCAAGGACAAGACTGAGAGTATTGTTTGAGACAGAAACGATTACTTCAGTCTGCCGGTAGACTTCGAAGCGGTTCTCACAGGCAAAGATGGCTATGGGCAACCGAAGAGGGGTTTGGTTCTATTTCCATTCTCGAATATAGGAGACGTGAAGGCGGCGTCAGACACCCCGGTTCTATCCTTTGAGAAGAACGGCCTTTCGATACCGAACAGTCATCGCCTGGAAAGGCGCTAAATAGCTATTCGGATTTGATCCCTGCCCGCTAACGCTTGGCAGGGCTCGAGGTAAAGGCATCACGACTCTGGCGGACCCTTGAGATCATTGGCGGGCTCATCGTAATAGCTACAGCGACGGTCGTCTTGGCCGATCCACAATTTGCCGTCACCACACTGGTCATAGTGATAGCGGCAGGCCTGGTCGTCGGAGGGCTCTTCAGAATAGGAGTTGGCGTATCCGCCATCGTCTTGCCTCCCACCCTGCGAACCCTGAATACAGCTGGAGGCATAATAGCCGTCGTCCTAGGTATCACCGCGTTGCTGGATCTTCAAGCCGGCGTGGCTACGCTGATCACAATTCTCGCATTGGCGCTCTTGATTGTAGGTGCCTTTGAGATCGGGGTCGGGGTCGCTAGGCACCCGCCCCCTTGGCTTAGGGTCTCAATAGCAGCGATCGGGGCTGTTACCGTAATTCTAGCGGGAATAGTCATCCTAGACGCATCGATAGGCGAGGGCATTCTAGCAGCCATCCTTGCCTTAGCCCTGTTGCTTGTCGGGGTCCGAAACCTAGTGCATGGGATAACGCTGTGCCCGGTGGGATGTTCGGGTCTGTCAGATTCGCTTGTGCTGTGACTCCCTCATAGGGTTCGCCACCCCAGCGATATTCAGCCTTCCAGAAGGAGTAATCTCCTTGGATGATGTTCGCCCTCTCCATTACTCTCCACGATCCTTGATATTGGAAGGATGGGTAGAGCAGTAGTACCCTCCAGCCTGAGACCGGAATCTTGCTCGCGATGCCGAACTGATAGAAGTAGGTGGCGCCTTGGGGGAGATTTGTTGGTACGCCTCCGGGGATTCCAATGTCAAAGTAGGGTCCCTCTCGAAAGTCCGGCAGGAAGCTTCCAAACCTTGTCCAGGAAACGTTTGTGGTGTCGTAGTACCAGTTTGCTTGGTAGAGGGTTTGACCGTTGATGTTGGTAGGTTCCCACATCATTCGAAGATAGATGGGCGCAGACATGTTCTGAGGGTTGAGCCTTACTTGGGCATGATATCTCAGTTGTTGCCAGAAGTAGCCTCCACAATTCGCGTTGCTATCACAGGTGGTCCATGAAGAACCTGAGACGATCAGACTGCTGTTCGGCAATAGGAAGACGTCCGCCCGCCATCCAAGGTCCCAACCATCAACACAACAGTTTGGCGACTGTACTCCCATGCCCGCCATCAGAAAATTGTCCGGGGCCAGAAGCTGGACATTGGCCTCGACGAAGCTGACTCCCAGTTGGAGACAGCAGATTCTGTACTGGGTAGAATTATAGTAACCTGCCACATAGGGGTAGCTCGACTGGCCCAGCGTAAGGTCCGCACGCGTAGGCGATATAGATGAAGCATACAAGACCCTCGGGTCCCAGAAACCGTAGGCCACGAGCGTCCAGAGACACACTGTCAAGACGACCGCAACTCCAACCCGCCTGAGGTCCTCAAGCCTGATCCTTCCCAGCCAACTGTCTCCCAATGAAAATCGGAATCTCTGGGGAAGACCCAGCTCCAGAAGGCCGCCGAGAAAGGCAAAGAACGCCCAGCTTGGGACGAGAGGATACAGGATGCTCCTATCACAGTTTGGACACGATAGAGTCCAGAGTCCCGCGGATAATGCCAGCAGTGAGACAACTCCGGAGGACGCGGCTATCTTGAGGGATCGTCCAATTCGAGCGGCGAGCATTCCCGTTGCCATCTGAGGAACTCCGGCCAGGATTAACCCTTGGAAGACGACGAGAGTAGAAAGGTATGTTACGCCGGAGAACCAGGCGGTCAAAGGGAACCAGGCCATGACTACGGTGATTACGACACCCCCGGCAAGTGCGATTGCCGGACGCACTGTTCTGTTGAGAGCGTCACGTTTGGATGCTGCCTTTACGATAGCCGGCAATGCTCCAAAGCTGAACATCATCGCCATAAGCCTGAAACCTGCGAGCCCGTCAGGACCCGTCTGATAGCATCCCGAGTGCAGCAACCCACCAGTTCTGAAGGTTGAACAAGCCTCGTAGAACAATGTCCAGATCAGTGCTGCACTAAGAAACACCTGGATTACAGCCCAGCGAGGCCGAAGCAGGTAGGCGACGAGTATTCCGCCTAGAGCAAACGAGACAACGTCAGCTTCAAGCCGAGTGCCTGAGAGCTGGTAGTACCAGTAGATGTTTCCGCTAATTCCGAAATAGAAGTCGATCCTCTCAAAGAGATAGGCGGGGAGCCAAGGAAAAATAGCCAGTAGAATAATACGAAGCAAATTCCTACGCGTAATTCTCGGAGGACTAGTCATCAACCCGGGTTTTCGTGGCCCATTCTATTGGGTCTTGCCCCGCCGTTCGGAGTTTATTCCTTAAGGAATAGTTCTTCACCTGATAATTCGAGCTTTATCTTTGGTTCAGAGGACGAAGAGGCCCGGATCTTTCTGCTCGTATATTGTCTGGAAGTTATGTATTAGGGCGAGATTTAGTCTAAGAACGTTGACGTAAGGGGAGCCAAAGATCCAGAAGGTCCCTTCGACATTCTGGTTGATGATATCGTTGATGTCGCCCTGAGGGATACCTGTGAGGTTTGATATTCTTGGCACCTGAGCGATCGCATCTTGTAGAGTAATGTCAGGGTCCACACCGGATGCCGAGAGTGATGAGTTTCTCGGCTCGAATAGGAGCGGATCAGAGAAGTTCTGAGCTATGAGATATGATCCAACTGCCTTGCTGTTGCTCGTCGTGAAGTGGGCGATCGAGCCGTTGGCCTGACTGGGAAACAGGACCTGGGCAAATCCTGTGACTGCGAGTGGGAATAGCAGCCCGCAGAGCAGCATAGAGACTACGGCTAGCCTAATCGCAGGCGTGGAGTTTCTTCCGATCTCTTTCGTGAGGCTCAAGGCTTCTCCCTATGCTCCCAGTGATAGTAGTGCTGTGTCGATGAGCTTGATTCCGATGAACGGGACTATTATTCCGCCGCCTCCATAGATGAGGGCGTTCTTGATGAAGAGGGACATTGTGCTGGTAGGCTTGAACCGTATACCCCTCATCGCGAGTGGGATTAGAAGCGGGATTATCACCGCGTTGAATATCAGAGCGGACAAGACCGCTGTGTTCAGTCCCAGCCCGAGAATGTTGAGGGCCTTCAGCTGGGGAAGGGTAGAGGCGAACATTACCGGAACGATCGCGAAGTATTTCGCAACATCGTTCGCGATGCTGAAGGTCGTCACCGCGCCCCGCGTCATTAGCAATTGTTTCCCCAGCATGACCACTTCTATGATCTTTGCTGGATTTGACTCCAGATCTACCATGTTCGCTGCCTCTTTTGCCGCCTGGGTGCCTGAGTTCATTGCAAGTCCAACATCAGCAGCAGCTAGGGCAGGGGCGTCGTTGGTGCCGTCTCCGATCATCGCCACAACGCGGTTCTCAGCTTGTTCCCGCATCACGATCTCATACTTGTCCTCGGGCTTGGCCTCCGGCTTGTACTCGTCTATCCCCACCTCGTTCGCGATGCTCTTCGCGGTCAGGGGCTGGTCACCGGTCAGCATGACCGGGCGGATCCCCATCACCTTGACCGACTCGATCTTCTCCCTGATGTCCGGTTTGAGAACGTCTCTTAGCCTGATGAGTCCAATCGCCTCCCTGTTCTTCGTTACTGCTAGGGGCGTGTCACCTCGGCTCGAGATCTGGTTCACCAACTCGTCATAATTGCTGGGCACTGTGCGGACGATCTTCTTCACCGCGTCGGGGGCCCCCTTGATTATCTCCGTCTCGTCCTCCGAGGGCGCGGAACCGGCTTCTTGGCGAGGTTCGAACTTTCGCCTCAATCTTCCTCGCTCCCGGCCCGACTTGTCTCCCTTCGGCAGCATGAACCCGGATCCCTGGGAGATCTTTACACCGCTTGTGCGGGTGCTAGCTGAGAATTCGTAGACCTCGGAGACTGCTAGGGCGTTCAGTTCTCGAGGGACAAAACCATCCTCGTACGCGAGCCGTATCAGGCTCCGGCCTTCCGGTGTATCATCGTGCCAGGAGGATAGAAAGGCGGCCTCACCCACTTCCTTGGATGTGTGACCCTCGAACGGGATGAACTCCGTGGCTTGCCTGTTGCCCACGGTGATCGTGCCTGTCTTGTCGAGTATGATGACGTCCGTGTCACCTGCTCTCTCGACCGCTCTCCCAGATTTTGCCACGATCTTCCTACGGTAAAGCCGTGATATTCCGGACAAGCCTATCGCGGGTAGAAGAGCGCCTATCGTCGTTGGGAGGAGACAGACATAGAGTGCGATGAGGACAGATAGGTCTATCGCGAGGTTGAGGGTGATGGAGAGACCGAGAAGCGCGGAGACGATTATTGTGAAGATCGCGGTTAGACCAACGAGCACCATGGTCACAGCGACCTCATTCGGTGTCCTAGGTCTCTTGGATGATTCTACCATCTTGATCATCTGACTGATGTACGTCTCCTCCGGGTTGACGGTAACCCGGGCGGTCAGATTGTCGCTGATGATCTTCGAGCCGCCGATCACCTCGTCTCCCGGAGCCTTCCGGACGGGCGTGGACTCTCCGGTGAGCAGAGACTCATCCACCATGCTTATTCCTTCAAGGACTTCAGCATCGATCGGAACAACGTCGTTCTTCTCAAGCAGAATCAAGTCCCCCTTACGAAGCGCCGTGGAGGGAGTCGCAACAACCCTCCTCACATCACCCTCGACGAGTATCTTCTTGCTCTGAACCTCAGACTCCAAGCTTCGGAGACTATTGGCAGTGTTCTTTGCCTGCGACTCCGCGAGCGCGTTCGAAAGAGTAGCGAACCATACAGTGAGGAGAAGTATCAAAGCAATCTCGACATAATAGACTCGCAGAGCCAGGCTCGCGACAGGCCAGAAGGCGGGAGGATAGACGGCCATCGCGGCCACGACGAAGAATGTGAGTTCAACGATGAACATGACAGGATTCGACAAGAGAAGGGCCGGGTTCAGCCGGATGAGTGAATCGCGAAGCGTTCTTCTGGAGAAGAGGCTTGTCCGGAGACCAGATCTGCTAAGGTGTCTCATTGTCTGCATGCTTGTTTCAGAATCCGTTGACTCGTTTCTGGAAGAATTCTAGGATGGGTCCGAGGGCCAGGAAGGGGAAGAATGTGAGAACCACTAGAAGGAGTATGCTTCCGACGAGGACGATAGTGAAAGTAGCGCTGTCTGTTCTGAGTCCGATCTCGCTGGTTCGCCTCCGATTCATCATTGAACCTGCGAGGGCTAATAATAGTCCGATCGGGATGAAACGGCCAGAGAGCATGACTAGCGCGGTGGATATGTTGAAGAAGGGGGTGTTTCCAGTCGCGCCTAGAAAGTCAGAGCCGTTGTTTGCCGCGGCGCTTGTGAACTCGTAGAAGATTTGGGTGAACCCTGTTGAGCCTGTCGAGACGCCGATGGCGGATGCCGCTCCCGTCGCATACGCGAGGACAGTGGGGACAAGAATGATGACAGGGTGAACCAAGAAGGTGAGCATGACAAGTTTAACGTCGCGGGCGTTGATCTTCATCCCCAGATATTCTGGGGTCCGGCCGGACATGAGGCCGACGATGAAGACGGTGATGACAACGTACATCACCATGTACATGACTCCGACGCCCTTCCCGCCGGGCGATGACTGGATTAGCATCCCCATGAATGCAGAGAGGATTACGAGGGGATGATTGCCGAATAGGCTTGAGTTGACAGAGCCTGTAGTGACGGCGGTTGTGACGACCGTCCAGAATGTTGAGAAGAACCCGCCGAATCTCGCCTCCATTCCACGACTTAGAGTGTAATTGGGGATGAATGCAATGAGCAGGTCGATTGCGAAGAGGGAGTAGGCACCCCAGAGGATTGGGCGGGCCTCCTTCTTCTTTCCCAGCATCTGCCCGTAGACGAAGCAGAGAGCCGTTGGTATCAGAAGCATCAAGAAAATCTGGAAGATGTCACTTGCAGGGTTAGGGTTCTGGAAAGGATAGGCTGAGTTGGCTCCGTAATATCCTCCTCCGTTGGTCCCGAGCTGCATGATGCTGACAAGGGAGGCGACGGGCCCCACCAGGATCGTCTGGGTCGAACCTTCCAACGTGCTAACTATCCGGTAGCCATTGAGCGTCTGCGGAACACCTAGCCCTACGAAGATCAGTGCTGCGATAAGGCAGAGGGGAAGAAACAGTCTTGTCAAAGATCTGACAAAGTCAGTGTAGAAGTTTCCCATGTCTCTGGAGTTGGCGACGAAGCCTCGAATCATCGCGGCCGCCACGCAGATTCCAGTCGTGGCACTTGTGAATTGTAGGAACTGGACTGCAGTCATCTGTGAAAGATAGGAGAGACCGGGAGTGTTGTTCAGAGGATAGCAGTTCGGGAGCTGGTTGCAGACACCCTCGCCGTTGTAGTGTTGTAGGTTCGTGTTTGTCCCGAAGCTGATGACCTGCATGAATGCCAGGTCTAGGCTGAACCCTGGGAATCCTTGCGGGTTGAGCGGCAGTCCGCCTTGGAAGACGAAGATGATGAATGCGAGAATCATCTGGAATATGTTGACTATGAGGGCTGAGAGGAAGTATTCCCTCCAGCCCATCCCGTGGCTCGGAGCCACGCCCAAGAGCCGGTAGATCGCTTTCTCGACCGGGTCTAGAAACCGGTCGAGGCGACTCGGAGCGTGTGTGAATATCTTAACGATGTAAGGCGCGAGGAGTCTGCCGGCTACTATTGCCGAGAGAAGAATGAGAACCAGTGTGAGGAAGTCTGCCGGCTGGATCAAAAGTCAATGGCTTCCATGGGCTAACCCCAGAACGCGTCATTGGTTCTTAGAACTAGTCTTTCTGAGCGATGGCGGTTGATCCATGGGAGGAGGAGCCTAGAAACTCGTCCGTGCATCTGGCACCCTTATGCGTCTTGAGAACGATCGAGCTTACGGTGCTCTTGACGCCACGAACCTTCATGATCCGATTCTTCAAGACATCGCGGAACTCTTCGATATCATCAGCCCGTACAAGCGTAACGATGTCGAACTCACCAGTCACTTCATACAGCTCCTCGATATTGTCGAGCTTGGACAGGGCCTGGACTACGTCGTCCATGTGAGGCGACTCGACGAAGATGTCAACGAACGCCAATAGAGGAGCCATTGGTCAACTATCCGCCTAGAACATGGGCGGGCCGTCGTTGGGCGATTTATAGATTTCTTGACCCTGCATCGCTATTCACAGGATCGCGGCAACAAGACTCGTCTTCATTCCATTATTCAGATAAACCCGGCCGGAAGGACATCGGTGAGACGGTCCTAGATCTATGCAAATCTGCACTACGATACTGGACGCGATCGGCAACACTCCCCTAGTCAGGCTGAACCGAGTGTCAGAAGGAGTGGAGGCCGAGATACTGGCCAAGCTGGAGAATCTGAACCCGGGAGGTAGCGTGAAGGACCGGATTGGCGTAGCAATGCTCCAGGACGCAGAGAAGAAGGGTCTCCTGAAGCCGGGGGGAACAATCATCGAACCTACCTCGGGAAACACTGGGACCGGCCTTGCGATCGTGGCGTGTGTCAAGGGGTACAAGATGATCTTTACAATGCCCGACAAGATGAGCGAGGAGAAGAGAAGCCTCCTCCGGGCATACGGTGCAAAGGTGGTCGTGACACCGACAAACGTACCGCCTGATTCGCCCGAGCATTATATCAAAGTGGCAGAAAGACTGGCCCGAGAGACGTCCAACTCGTACATGCCCAACCAGTACGTGAACACGGCAAATCCCATGGCCCACTACCAGACAACAGGTCCCGAGATATGGCGTCAGACTGGCGGGAAATTGGACATGTTCGTATGCGGCATGGGCACCGGAGGCACAATTAGCGGAACCGGACGCTTCTTGAAGGAGAAGAAAAAAACCATCAAGATTGTCGGCGTGGACCCTGAAGGATCAATCTACCATCCTCGTTTTCATAGGAACCCAGAGAAGCCTCACCAGTACAAGGTAGAGGGAATAGGAGAAGATTTCATGCCCAAGACAATGGACATGACAGTCGTCGATGACGTCATCCAAATCTCAGACAAAGACGCGTTCGACTGTGCAAGGCGACTCGCACGCGAAGAAGGAATCCTCGTAGGAGGATCGGGTGGAGCCGCGGTCTATGCGGCACTCAAGGCTGGCGAGAAGATGCGAAAAGGACAGACGATCGTGACACTTCTGCCGGACAGCGGCAGGAACTATCTGACAAAACTCTTCTCCGACCAGTGGATGAAGGAGCAAGGCCTCCTCTAAATCCGGTGATCCCCCGTGAGAGACCGGGATGTGATGAACCTACTCGACCAACTTGAGCTGTACATGATACGGGTCACCAGAAACCAGGCTTCACAGGAAGACTACTGGCTTTTCGTATACAACAGCATGAAAAGCGGCCTACTGATGACCAAGAACCTAGAAACGCACCTGCAGTACAAGCTGAAAGAACTTGGAGTGACACTCGAAGAGACCAAGTCAGAGTCTTAGGCGATAAGATGATATGAGGGGCGGTGCGAGAGCTCTACAGTCTT
>MNDT01000015.1 GCA_001915065.1 archaeon 13_2_20CM_2_53_6
AGATTGGGGCGGTTGCTGGAGCGATAACAGGGGCGTTTGTGTCAGTACTTCTCCCGACTGCAGCACTCTTCATTCTTTTCGGTATGCTGCTACTCTACGCGACAACGGTCATGATTAGAAGCCGAAAAATGGACTTCCCCTCGTCAGTGATTCCTGACAGAACAGCTACTCTTCTTGGCCTTAGTGGGCAATACGAGGAGCAAAGCAAGAACGCTGTTGTGAAATATGAGGTCACTCGGACCCCCGTCACGCTCTTCGTCACCTACTTTGCCGGAATCGTGTCGGGATTATTGGGCGTCGGTGGAGGAATTATCTACGTGCCCACAATGAACCTGGTCAGCAAAATCCCGGTCAAAGTGGCTTCAGCCACAAGCAACTTTATGATTGGTGTTACCGCCGCGGCAAGCGCCTCAGTCTATCTTTTCCGAGGCGATGTTGATCCTATACTCACCGCCCCTCTGATCATCGGGGTCGCGGGCGGAGCGATTCTTGGAACTCGAATCCTCAAATTGACTCCTCCGACCCGTGTCAAGATTGCCTTTGGACTGTGGCTCGCCGCGATTTCGATACTGATGATACTCCGAGGTTTCAACATCCCAGTGGTATTGTAGTATTGGACCTGAACCGTCTCATCTCATACTCGCTTAGAGTAGGAGTTCTGACGAGTGCGTTGCTGAGCCTTGTCGGACTGATCGCTTGGGCGGCCACGGGCTATGCCGATCTCTCCGCGGCATCGGGATCAGGCGTGACCGGCACTATTGGCTCCGCAGCTGGCGGAAACCCCGCAGGCCTGATCTACCTTGCTGTAGCCGTACTCGTGGCAACTCCTGTTTTCAGGGTGGCATTATCCACCTTCTATTTTGCTCGTGACAGGGACAAGAGGTATGTTCTGATAACTTTAGCCGTCTTATCAATGCTGACTTTCGCCCTCTTTTCGGGAGTCAGCGGATAGCAGGGACCCACGTTCTTGCGAGTTGGAATAATCGTGTCTGGAATCGTTATTCTTGGAGTGGGTGTTCTCTACCTTCTGTATTCCTCTTCCAATCCGGACTATTTTCAAGTGGCAGTCTTCGCACTGCCCTTTGGGTGTCTGAACCTGGGCTTTGGAATCCTGACTGCGAAGGGTGGGGGAGTGAGCATTCCCTCTAACGCCCGGGACCCTGCTAAGATGGTCGTTGACAAGGGGGTCATTGGATCAACCGTCTATCTCATGGTTTTCTCGGACAAGAAACTAGTTCTGAAGAGGCTCACCTCCGGGAGTGTAACAGTCTTGGCGGTTGTTGTCTTGGCCGTAGTTGGTCTGTTATTCGCCTACTTCATCGGCGCAGCGATTGGAGGAATCACCGCCTTCTCACTGCAAGAGTTCCTGACCCAGAGAAGAAGAGACGCCACGAAGTTGTGTAATCCGCTAGCTGCATCAGGTAAGGGAGACCTAGAATTCGCGTACGCAGACCTAGAACGGGTTCAGCTTACCAAGTCCAGGCTTCGCCTCCACCTTCGGAATGGAATAATGGGGATTGTGATTTCACGGAGGTATCCAGAGAAAATGCGACCTATAATGGAGGGTTTCATTTCTTCGTCAAAGATGGCAGAACCGGTCTAGTCTCTGCGGGAGAGAGCTCTGAGAAAGAGAATGATCAGAGCCACCATTCCGGTAGCCACTGTAGCCAGTTCTCCAGCGGCCAAGACTCGGTTCGGCTCAATGAAGAGAGCGCCTCGCCCTGTGGTCTCCAAATAGAACGCCCATGCCATGAAGATCATGCTAGCCAAGCCAGTGGCAACGGAGAAGACCCACAGGCCGCTCCAAAACAGGCTGCGACCGACCGAGGCCATTGCATTAGCGATAAAGCGATTCCAGCCTATTAACGTGGCGAGATGCCTAGAGTCCACACGACCCTTCAAGGCTAGCTTTTATTCCGAAGAGTTTCGGACCGGAGTCCGGGACCGTAGTCTAGATCACACCCGGCCACCTTGGCATTGGCTGGGAGCGAGGACAGCCAGGATAGGACATCGGGCTCCGGTGTATTTCGCACGGGGAGACCCGAAGGTCGTGGGTTCAAATCCCACCGGTCCCGCTATCGGTCAAAAACGGCATCCCTTTGGAGATCTCTCGTGTAGGTTTTTCCTTGGTTCTATAACCTGCGGTCATGCTGGAATAAGATGCTACAGGAATATGCCATATAGATCTAATGAATCTGAGACTGATTAGACGGGTCGCTGTCCACAGGATGGACAGAAGAATAGGCTTGAGTCATATCCCTTGCCGCATTTCTTGCAAGTGACCTGAGTCCCGGGTATAGCGGCCAGCGTCGCCGGCGTAAACGATGGGGAAGGAGGTGCACGCGTGGGATCGGGCGCAAAGACTCCGATGAATGCAGTTGTGATTCCTACCACAAAAAATACTCCGCCAATGACGACATATGCCAAGTCCGTTACACATGCGAAAATGTGTCCTGTGAGAATTGTACCGAGACATGAGGAAAGCGCGAACATTGTGAGGACTGGACCAGCGATGACAAAGATTATTCCCACGAAGAAAATTTCGCTCCTCAAACATTCCTACGTCCAGTGCGAGTTGACATTTCCGGGAGAAGCGAAGCTTTCTAACTCTATGTAACTGGCCACTAGTCGCTTCGGGACGCTAAATCGCAGACGACCCCGGCTGCCGTCTTTGACCGATCGGACGAGTCTCAGTTTGTGAAGGCTCGTTTGTCAACCGTAACGTTGAGTTCCTTTAGATAGGACGGGGACTCGGCGGTCGCCCCTGCCAGAGTGAATATTGCATCGGCATGGAGCTTGAACCGCGCCTTCTTACTCTCGCCAATGAAGCTGGTTCGCACCTCGCCCAGTCTAGAACTGTCCGCCGCTTCAGCCTTGAGTCTGAGGTTCTTGTCCCTCCGCCCGAACCATGCGATCAGACTATCACTCAGCAGCCTGGGAGTCGCGTTGAAAGGTATCCCCTTATGCTTCTGATTGAACTCCAAAGTGAGTGCCTTACGAGATTCTTTGGCTACTGATTCGACATAGTCGAGGATTCTCTGAGTATCCTCTCTTCCCGTTAGCTGGTCAGTCATTGAAGAATAGCACTCGACACTGTCCTTGCCGAATCCGCTTCAGAAGCGTTCACTATCCCTACCATCTGCTACGACCGCGTTGCCTTGGCCGATTGTCATAACGCCTCCGCTGATACCTCTCACCTCCACCACCCATCGGCCGCGGGGGCAGATTGACCGTGGGAATCTTGAAACCTGGAATACTAGGCTCTTGGATCTCGTCGAGAGTCGCTGATGTCATTCTCCGGATCCCTTCGAACACGTCCCAATCATCCCTTGTGAGAAAGGATATGGCAATTCCTCTCTTTCCAGCCCGAGCAGTCCTTCCAATGCGGTGGAAGTACATCAGGGGGTCCTCAGGCATATCATAATTGATCACATGGCTGACCTTTGGAATGTCAAGCCCACGTGCCGCCACATCCGTCGCGATCAGCAGACCAGTCTTGCCAGTCCTGAAGGATTGTATCGCCATGTCCCGCTGCCGTTGAGATAGGTCGCCGTGTATAGCCATCGCATCGTAGCGGTTTGCCTCAAGTGCCCTTGACAATCGATCCGCACGGATCTTGGTAGCACAGAAGACGAGGCCCCTGCTCACGAGGTGCTTCTCCAACAGAATGCATAGTGTTGGGAACTTCTCCTCTTCTCTTAGCTGCATTATCTTCTGGTCAACCGTTTCGACCGACGACTCTTCGCTGTCAATGAATACTCGCAACGGGTTCCGAAGGTACCGCTGACTTAGCCAAACAATCTGCTCCGGCATGGTAGCCGAAAACAAAGCCGTCTGGTGGTTTCGGGGAACATAATTGAGAATTCGAGTAATATCATCGATGAATCCCATATCAAGCATTCTATCCGCCTCGTCCAGAACCACGAACCTCACCTTGTCCAGACTCGCAGTCTTCCTTTCGAGGTGATCAGTCAACCTCCCTGGTGTGGCTACAATTATCTTGGTCCTCGGGTCTTCCAATCGGTCCATCTGAACCCCAATGCTCTGGCCACCATACACAGGGACGGTTCGAACCCTCAGATGTCTAGCCAGTTTCTCGAATTCTCCAGCCACCTGTACGGCGAGCTCTCGAGTAGGAACCAGTACTAGCCCTTGTATTCCCCTCTGTTCCTGATCGATACTCTGGAGCATAGGAACAGCAAATGCAAGGGTCTTGCCGCTGCCGGTGTGGGCTTGCCCGATCAGGTCTCTGCCTTGCAGTATAGGTGCAATGGCTTCGGCTTGGATTGGGAATAGCTCATCAAAACCGAGATCCTTTATCCCTTGAAGGAGCCGGGGATCTAGATCGAAGGCTTCGAAATCGCCTGCGGTGCCCATCCTTGTCTTGAATGTTCATGAATAGGGCGTTGGATAAAGATGTTCGAGTAGGAACCGATGTTGGAGGTTCCCGGTATCAGCAATACTGTCCTCATATGAGGCATCTATTTATGGTGCTGCTCAGAAATGCCATGATTAGAAAATTAGACCTTGGGGGTTAGGCTTATGCAGAACCCATGCAGACCACATTGTAGTGGACTCACTGAATGGTGAAGGTCTCTAAAGACAGAATCGTTCTCGTACTCGTCTTCGCCCTCGTTTTTCTAGCATTCCAGGCATCTCTCTCCGACACGGTTCATGCACAGTCAAATTTCTATGTCGCCTCTCTGAACCAGGACATTGACCCTGGTGCTGAAGACTTCGTCGTGTCATCGATCAATGATGCCACCTCTGCTGGAATACACAGTTTCATTCTGATCCTCAATACGAATGGAGGTTCTGGATCCAACATGGAAAACATCATCAGCGCGATCTCCACTTATGAGGGTGCCGGGAACACGTTCTACACTCTCGTGGCGCCGGCAAGTGCTCACGCCTTCAGTGCAGGTGCCTACATCGCTGAGGCCTCAAACAATATCACGATGATCCCTGGCACACTAATCGGTTCCGCGACACCCATCGTCTCAGGAATTCCGACTGGCGAAGAAAACACTACTTTGACCAAGGATATCAACGCGTTTACAACTTACATGGTCGCGCTCACAAAGCACAACGGGCGCAACTGGAACGCTACGGCACTGATGGTTACGAAGGGAGTATCTTACGAGTGCGGGACCGTTACTTCTTGCACTGCCTTGAAGGAGGGCGTCATAGATACGGTCCTCCCTGCCAACAACACACAGCAAGCTCTGACGATGATGCGTGCAGGCGATGCCACGATCCACACTCCTGGGACGAGATCGATCTTTCTCTCGATCATCAGCGATCCGAACCTAGACAGTGTCCTCTTCCTCGCTGGAGTATTCGCCATACTGGCTGACCTTTACCACCCAACGCTCATCTTCACTGTAATTGGAGGGGCACTGGTTGCTTTGGCGCTTCTGGGACTGGGAGTCTTTGGGGCCCCGCTGGTTTCCATAATCCTGATGATGATAGGAGCGATCTTCATTTTCCTGGAGCTGAAGATACACCACGGCGTCGCAGCGATTGCTGGCGTGATAATCTTCATAGTAGGCTTCCTGTTAATCTTCAGCCTTCCATCCTCAGCTCCAGCGCCTCCCGGCGCCCCCTCGGGCACGTTCTTTCAGGCGACTGTTCTAACATATACAGTTCTTGGATTGGTTGGCGGTGGAGGTGTCCTGGGAAGCATTTACCTGTATAGGGTTCGCGAGGCGATGATGCACCGCCCTCCCTCGCAGAATCCCAAGGCTATAATAGGAAAGCAGGGCCGCTTGACTAGCGATTTGTCGGCCGGAGCAACCGCCACAGCAAACATAGGATCCGAGGACTACAGTGTCACGGGACCAGAAGATCTGCCCAGAGGCTCGCAGGTTAGAGTCAAGGACGTCCAAGGACTTAGACTTGTGGTGGAAAAGGTAGAGGCGTGAAATTGCTTCTCAACTCGATTATCCTTCAAGCAAGCGATGTGACCCTTTACGTCGAGATCTTCTTTACCATAATCCTCCTGATAATCTTCCTCGCCGTTCTCGCATCTTCCATCAAGGTTATCCGAGAATACGAACGAATGGTCCAATTCCGACTAGGTAGACTAATGGGCGCAAAAGGCCCAGGTGTAGTCATCATCCTCCCCGTAATCAACAGACTCGTCAAGGTAGATCTTAGGGAAAGATATCTCGAAGTCCCTCACCAGACCGCTATTACCAGAGACAACGCTCCAGTCGATATTGATTTTCTCATCTACTACAAGGTAGTCGACGCTTCCCAGAGTATTGTCCAGGTACAGAACTTCACTGGCGCCTCAGTCGGACTAGCCACAACTACCCTCAGAGCGGTCGTAGGCGACATTCCACTCGATGAGCTGTTATCAAAAAGGGAACAGATCAATATGATTCTGCGAACCCGGCTTGATGAAGTGACGGAAAGATGGGGGATCAAAGTAACCAACGTTGAGATCCGGGAGATCAGACCTCCCAAAGACGTTCAGGACGCAATGGTCAAGCAGATGACCGCCGAGAGAAGCAGGCGAGCCTTGGTCACCGAATCCGACGGTATCCGAGAGTCCTCAGTCCTCAAAGCCGAGGGAGCCAAGAATGCGGCCATTCTGCAAGCAGAGGGTGATAAGCAGTCGGCTATTCTGAGGGCTGAGGGTAGCAAACAGTCTCAGGTATTAACGGCAGATGGCTACGCACAGGCCCTCGGACTAATCTTCGGAGCCGCGAAGAATATCGACTCGAGAACCATGGCCCTCCAATACCTCGACATGCTAAAAACCCTAGGCACCAGCCCATCAACAAAATACGTATTGCCAATGGAATTTACGAGCATGATCTCGCAGCTGAGAGGATTCCTCCAAGATTCCTCGAAAGACCAGGATCAAAAGCCCTGATAATCGGCAGCAAAATTTCCCGAGGCACTCCTGAAAGTTCGAATATTTACATAATGTCGTACGATCTCGTTCTCTTGAGTTAAGGCTCATTAAGGCTCGCATAACCTGAAGTCTGCCTATGACCGAGACGAAGCGCGGGTTATTGGGAAGAATTTCTCGTTACTCGCTCGTGATAATCCTGCTCCTCGCCTTCACAGGACTCGCCGCCTTTGCTGTGATGAGTGATACTTCTATTCACGGGCTCACTGTACGATTTTATAATGTCTCATGGACCTGCGCAAGCAACTCGACGAACATCAATCCTGTCCTAACGTTCGAGTTCGGCAGCGTGATCGTCTACAGCTCTGCTTCACTCCCAACATTACTCTCACACGTTACGTTTGCAATGTCGACAAACGGTGTTCCAGTCGGCACAGTGGCGGCCCCGGACCAAACCTTCTCCCCCGGCCAGAGTGCTTCCTACACCCCTACCTTCAGCAACGCTGCGCTTGACCCAGGGTCTCAGCCCCTTTCTCAACAAGTAGCCGTGGTAGTCAACGCTCAGGTCAGCGCAGGGCTGTACAGCTCTCAAGCCTCGGCCTCACACTCAGAACTCGTGCATTTCCCCAGCCAAGCATGCTCGACATAACAATGCTCGGCCTCAATTCCAGCAAATCTATACACAATTCTGCCAATTTTTCATGCTCTCTAGGGGCGGGGGACTCCCGGTCGAGTGCCGATAGTCCGTTGCCCTTACATCTTCCCCATCGACAGCTGGCGCTTTTCGGGTCGGAATCGCGTCCGTAATCGGATAACTTATGGGCATCCGGAATGCTTTTCTTCTCATCAAGAACGCCACTAACCATGCCGAAGACGGCAGGAATACCAAAGTCCCTCCTCGCGGACGTCAACAAAGTGAAGTCACGGCTGGCAACACTGGAGAAGAATCACACTTCTCTCGCAAAGACCAAGCTAGCGGCCATTGAGAAAGCCCAAGCCTCCCTCGCCAAGGAGCTCAAGGACAGCATGCGGGGCCTGAACGAGGCCCTCAGGAAGCAACAGGAGAACATTGACAGCAGAATAGCGCAGCTAGGCAAGATGAAACCGGCAAAGAAAGAGAAGCGCAAACCCAGCGAATACAACCTCTTCCTCAAGGACAAGATGAGCCAGGGCATGAGCATGGTCGATGCGGTCAAAGCATGGAAGGAGAGAGAAGGCGGATCCTCTTCATCCTCCATGCGAGAACCCGGGCAGAGCTGGCAGTCCCCCACACAGCAATACTAGCAGACGCGATAGTCGAGGAGCAGAGGCGCGAGGAAGAATAGGCCGCGCCCTCGACACACCCCCTTTTTTCGTTTCAGCACAACTAATGAGTACTGACTAACAGAAGTCGGAGTGCGAGCTACACAATTGAAAATCGATGCGTATCGCTAAGGCTGATCACTCGAGAAGCTTAACAGCGTCTCCGCACGGAATGGCCAAGAGAGTCTCAATGTTCAAGTGATCGCCTCCCCTCATCAGAGCCTTGAGGCTATCTTCTCATTGGGGGCGTCAAGGATTACAACCGCGTCGTATCTTCCGAATGTCCAGTAGGCCTGTATCAGATTCCCGCCATCCCTCTTCAGAAGGTCCCAGTTATGGTCCATCTCTGAAATCATTTCCTTTGTCGGTTTCTTTCTCCATTTCGCTAAGCTCACAAATATCGTCTCGCGTTCACCTTCCTTTTCTTGCTAGGTATTATCAGCCCCTCCTCGGCACATCCTTTCTTCGTCCAGCTGGGAACCCCGAAAAAGCTTTGCATTCACTCGTACGAATTTGAGCAAGGCGACAGGGGCTAAGCTGTGAGGAGGACCCGCCCGGCACTACGAGTGGGATAGGAGTCCCGAGATATCCGTCAGTATCCTACTCCGGTCTTAAGCTTCGTGACACTTCGCGTAACTTCTTCCGGATACTCCGTGCTTAAACTCGTTGACTATCTACGTCAAAGTTGAGCACGCGGCTGCGCGAGCCTGAGACAACCGCTGATGGCACATCCAGCGAGAGTTAAGAGCAAAGGCCTCAACGGAGTCCCTCACCTGCCCTTCCAAGAATTCGCGGTACCAAGTTTGGAAGCCTTTCTAAGCGTGCTCAAGAAAGCAAAGATCAGGGATTCGGAGATAGAAGTCTCGATCTCAGTCGAGTCTCAACACACGATGTGTTCAAAACCTCTCATTCATGTGCTGGTGATGACCGCTAAAGGTTCGGGTCCCGCCGAGTACAGAGACCTGGCCGCTCTGTACCAGTACTGTCCAGGGTGTCGGACCGCGGTCAGAGTTCTCTGAAACGGCCGAGAACAGGTTTCTCTCTGCATCGAACAGAACTACTCTCATTATTCTAGTGTATCATATCAGAGTGAAAGCTTGAAAAAGGCCCCTGCGAATACGCGTAACCTTTGAGACGACAAGCGCGTGGACGATAGCCGGGCCGCCGTATTAGCCCTCGAGGACGGCACCGTTCTTCGTGGAAAGGGCTTCGGCGCTCCGACCGATGTTTCGGGAGAAGTCGTCTTCAACACATCAATGATAGGATACCCTGAACTTCTCACGGACCCTTCCTACTTCAGACAGATCGTCGTGATGACTTATCCGATCCTGGGCTCCTACGGAGTGCCATCCTTCTCCATCTCTGACAAGCACGGAATACCTCTTCACTACGAGTCGGATTCAATCAAAATCAAGGGCTATGTCATCCACACCCTCTCGAATCCAAGTCACTGGTCAAGTGACGAGGGCCTTGATGAATGGCTGACCGAAGAGAATGTTCCTGGAATCCGAGGCCTCGACACCCGTGCCCTGACTAGGAGAATCCGTTCGAAGGGCACCATGCTCGGTTTTCTGAAAGTCTCCGAGGCATCTGTCACCGACGAAGAAGTCGCAGTCCGGCTACAGAAACTCGTTGACCCGAATGAGGACGACTTGGTTAGGAGCGTGACTACCGCTGAACCCATCCACTACGTCAACAACTCAGATTCGACGCTGGTTCTCGTGGACTGCGGCGTCAAGTATGGTATTCTTCGAAACCTTTTGGAGACGGGCGTAAACGTGGTAAGAGTCCCGTATGATTCTTCAGTCGACGACATTCTTGAATTCGAGCCCAGCGGTATAGTGATTAGTAACGGTCCCGGAGATCCGAAGAAGTGCAGGACTACCATCGAAACGGCAAGCCGACTCCTTCAGACCGATATTCCCATTCTTGGAATCTGTCTGGGAATGCAGATCCTCGCTTTGGCAGCGGGCGGTGACACTTACAAGCTCAAATTTGGACACCGAGCAGTCAACCATCCCTGCCTTGATTTGAAGACTGGAAGATGCTACATTACCACTCAGAACCACGGATACTCCGTCATCCCCAGTTCGATCGATCAGACCCAGTTCGAAGTTAGGTTCCTCAACGCCAATGACAAGACGGTTGAAGGGATCCAGCACAAGAATAAGAAAGCTGTAGGTGTACAGTGGCACCCTGAGAGCTCTCCTGGACCCTACGACACTCAATTCCTCTTCGAACAGTTCGTCAGGGAGTCCATGAAAGGATGAAGATCAAAGGGCTCGACAAGGTAATCATCATTGGCAGCGGTGCCATAAAGATAGGCGAAGCAGGCGAATTCGACTACTCGACCTCACAAGCGATCAAGGCTCTCCGCGAAGAAGGAATCGAGACTATCGTTGTGAACCCTAACATCGCAACGATCCATACCGACAAGAAATTCGCGGACAAAGTCTATTCCGTCCCCATAAGGAAAGAATTCGTTGAAGAGATACTTGCAAAAGAACGACCTCAGGGGATTCTTCTCGGATTCGGGGGCCAGACCGCACTCAACTGTGGAATGGAGCTGGCTGAGAGCGGGATCCTCGAGAAATACGCCGTGCAAGTTCTTGGCACCAGTATCAATAGCATCGAGATGGCCGACAACAGAGAGCTGTTCAAGACGACAATGGTCGCGAACGGTATACCTGTTCCGAAGAGCCGGAAGGCGTCAGACCTTGCCAGCGCTCTCGAGGCTGCGCGACAGATCGGCTATCCTGTCATTGTAAGGGTCGCATACACTCTCGGAGGACAGGGCTCGGGGGTCGCATTCGATGATGGAAAGCTGAAGGAGATTGCTCAGCGCGGACTAGCCTACAGTAGGATCCAACAGATCCTCGTAGAGGAGTATCTTGACAAGTGGAAGGAGGTCGAGTACGAGGTCATGCGGGACCACGACGACAACTGCACAATTGTCTGCAACATGGAGAACATGGACCCGATGGGAATACACACTGGCGACAGCATCGTAGTTGCACCTTCTCAGACCCTCACGAACAGAGAGTACAACATTCTAAGAACAACAGCCCAACGGGTCATCCGTGCCCTGGGAATAATTGGCGAGTGCAATATTCAGTTCGCGCTCGACCCAAGAAGCGAACAGTTTAGGGTCATTGAGGTCAACTCGCGGCTCTCTCGAAGCTCTGCCTTGGCGTCAAAGGCTACGGGTTATCCCATAGCCTACATCGCAGCCAAATTATCAATCGGCTACGCTCTGCCTGAGCTCGCCAACAGGATGACAGGGGTCACTACGGCATGCTTCGAACCGTCTCTTGACTACATAGTCGTCAAGGCTCCTCGCTGGGACTTTAGGAAATTCCGAAGAGTCAGCAACGAGATTGGGACCCAGATGAAGTCCGTGGGCGAGGTCATGGCCATCGGACGATGTTTCGAAGAAGCAATCCAGAAGGCCATTCGAATGCTGGATCTTAGAAGAGAACTCACCGATGTTGATGATCTGGGGAGAAGCTGGCGGAGAATAAAGAGGGAGCTGCAAGAACCGACAGATCAGAGGGTATTCTACGTCGTCAAGGCCCTCAAGTCAGGATTCACGGTAGACGAGGTGTCAAAGCTCAGCGGAATAGACCCATGGTTCCTCGACAAGTTCCTCAACATACTGCGAGGGGAAACAGAGCTAAAACAAAGGGGATTCTGCAAGGAGACAGTCGGAGAATCGAAGATTCTCGGGTTCTCAGACCGAAAGATCGGACGACTAGTTCGCAGGTCAGAAGAAGATGTCAGGCAATTCCGGAAGACGGAACACATCATCCCGTGCACCAAACAGATCGACACTCTCGCGGCAGAATGGCCTGCAAACACAAACTATCTGTATCTCACGTACGGCGGAACGGAAGACGATCTGCCTTTTGTGGATCAAGACAAGGTTGTGGTGCTAGGCTCGGGTTGCTATCGGATCGGGTCGAGCGTCGAATTCGACTGGTGCTGCGTCAACATGGGACTCGCACTCCGAAAACCTAGACGGCAGGTGATAATGGTCAACTGCAACCCGGAAACCGTGTCGACAGACTTCGACGTTCTCGACAAGCTGTACTTTGAAGAGCTGACCATCGAGAGAATCTTAGACATCATAGACAAAGAAAAGCCCAAGGGCGTCGTGTTGAGCGTTGGCGGACAGACACCCAACAACCTCGCACCAGGACTCGCTCAGCATGTGACCATTCTGGGCACCTCCCCCGTGAGCATCGATACAGCAGAGGATCGGTCGAAGTTCGGCCTGCTCCTAGACAGGCTGGGTATAGACCAGCCTGAGTGGAGCAAACTCGAGACGCTTGAAGGAGCAGCGAAATTCGCAGACAAGATCGGATATCCCGTCTTGATCCGACCCTCCTATGTCCTATCCGGTGCCGCGATGAACGTCGCGTTCGACGAGCCGCAAATGATTCAATATATTCGCGAGGCCTCGAGAATATCAAAGGAATATCCAGTTGTAATCTCAAAATTCGTGACGGGAGCGCGAGAAGTTGAGGCCGATGGAGTCTCTGACGGAGAGAACGTCTTCATCGGTGCAGTCATAGAGCACGTTGAGAATGCAGGCGTCCATTCTGGAGATGCCACGATGAGTATTCCCACCATTACGATCAAAGAAGGAAGCAGGGAACGAATCATGGATTATGCCAGAAGGATCGCAAAGGCCCTCGTAATCAAAGGCCCCTTCAACATCCAGTTTCTAGTCAAGAACGGTGAAGTGCAAGTAATCGAATGCAATCTCAGAGCTTCCAGAAGCATGCCCTTCGTCTCAAAGATGACGGGAACGAACCTCATGGATCTTGCCGCCAAAGCAATAATGGGCGAAAAGATTCCGGATGGCGAAGGAAAGGCTACGGGCTTTGGGGTAAAGGCGCCCCAGTTCTCCTTCACACGACTTGACAAGGCAGACCCAGTTACCGGCGTCGAGATGGTATCTACGGGTGAAGTCGCCTGTTTCGGCGACAATTTCCAGGACGCCTTCATCACCGCCCTAATTGCGAGCAATTTCTATGTTCCGAGAAGAGGCGACTCTGTCCTAATCACGATGGGGAAGACCCGCAGGGGAATCATCCCTTACGCGAAGATGCTGGCAGAGAATGGGTATCGTATCTATTCAACTCGGCACACAGCGGAAGAACTCTCCGAGGTGGGCATAGAATCAACAATTCTTTACAAGGTTCGCGAGAAAAAGAGCCCGAACATTCTCGACTACATCACGAGCGGAAGGATCAAGCTTGTAATCAACATTCCAAGCCACGAAGAAGACGCAGAGTCGAGGCTAGTTCTTCGGGATGAGTATGTCATCCGAAGAAGAGCGGCCGAGTTTGGCATCCCGGTTGTGACGAACCTTGAGCTTGCACAGGCCTTGGTCAGATCGTTGATCTCCTACAATAGGAATGCTGGTCCGCTAACGCCTGCAGGGCACGAGGGCCCTCCGACAGGCTCTCAGAGAAGCGACCCGTCCGCAACGTCTCATATTGCAAAGCTGAGGTCCGGCCCAAGTCGGATTCCGGTCACTGCTCTAGCGGAAGGCTGACTGCTCACCAGCAGAAATCGATCCATCGGATGTGCGAGACTCGTGAAACGCATTTGAGATCCTGCGCAGTGCTCCGGCTAGAAGGTTTGCCTCGCGTCTTCTGATTGCCGATCTACCCAGCACATTTTTCACCGCCCTGTTCGTCAGCCCTCTCTTGTAGTCTTCAACTCCAGCTAGCGTCATCGAATAGGACAAATATCTGAGAATCGTATCCCTGACATGCTCGGTAGCCAACCCCTCTTCGGCGTTCTTTGATTCTGAGTTGAACGGTTCGTAGAAGATTATTGCGGCGGCGTGAGACAAGTTCAGTGTCTGGTAGGCCTTCGAAGCGGGTATTGTGACTATCGCGTCGCAGAGGCTGAGCTCATGGTTGTTGAGCCCTGTGCCCTCTCTCCCAAAGACTGTTCCGACTGTGCCAGCCTGTTGGGCAAGAACCTTGCTCAGTTCTCTCGGAGTCATTGGCCTCCGGGGAAGATTTGCCGAAGAGAGTGCCTCTGGGCTGTTGTGCCGATCGAAAGATCGAACCCATCGAGAGCCTCTAGGAGTGATTCGTGAACAGTCGTGTAATCGAGAACATCCTGTGCGTGGCCTCCCCTCATTCTGCCATTATGGCCGAAATCCGTGACCGGTTTGACAAGGCGGAGAGATGTAGGCCCGAAATTCTTCATTGCAAGAGCAATGAAGCCGATCGATTCATCGAAGCGCGGTTCAACCAAGACTACTCGATAATCTGGCAAGCTGATCCCAGGGACAGAGGCTTCTGGGCGACTGTCTCGTGACTGCTTAGACTGTGGTCTAAGGGTTCAACAGTGTCTGGACGTAGGATCCCAAGACTCTACAGGCAACAATTATGATCACACCGAGAATCACCATTTTGATTGCAGACTTAGCGGCAGACTGCTTGAGCGTTACTCCCCGGAAGACTCCCATCAGGGAGAGGAGAAAAATGCCAGTGATCATAGAGGTGGGCGTGGAATAGTTCTGGGAGAGGAATAGTAGAGGAAGTAACAAGGTCAATGATGCCAGTGTTGAAGTGGTCGAAGTTACCAGGCCTGAGACGAGCGCTCGCCGGTGAACCTTTGAGAGCAGCTCATGGAACACTTTATGCTCCTTCCTAGTCGGCGTCCTCAATTGGCTATTCCCGTTCCGAGACTTTTTGGTCCCGACCTTTCTCGAATGATCCCATGCCGCCATCAACCGTGTCTTCTTTTCGGTGGTCTCTGAGAGATAGGTGGCGGCAAATACCGAGAGTGCCCCCGCAGCGGCACCCCCCAGCCCAGTTGCGAAAATATCTAAAGAAGAAAGACCGGCAGCCGCGCCAGCAGCGATTATCCCCAGCACGGAGAAGGTCCCGTCTATAGACCCGAAGACCACCTCTGCCGCAAGGCTGCCCGTTTCATGAGCAATCAGTTCTGTGGTCTGTATAGCCAGGGGTCTCAGCTCTAAGGAGAGGACATGTTACCCTGAGACCATGCTGGGCAAGAGGATACTGTTACCATTAGACAACCACTAAGAATACGTCGACATTCGTGTCTCGATGCACCTCCTCATTCAATCCGGCGTAGCCTGACTGCAGACCCGAATCCCGTTCCCTACAACGCAGGGTAACATTGTCCCTTTGGCTCACGAAGCGAACTATTACCTAAGAACCACCGTGCGACGCTCGCTGAGCCACTCGAGGAGAGGCTTCAGCACTATCATCGCAGAAGTGATGATGGTGCTTATCGTGATAATCATGTCAGCAATCGTCTTCGTCTGGGTCGGCCCCACCTTTCAATCCAACACCGGCCAGGATAACTCTGGGGCCGCGTACGCGGAAAAGTTTTCGACGCTCTGGGGAAACTTCGCAACATTCGCAATCCCCATACCCGAGAGTCTAAGATCTTGCTCCGACACACAATACTATGGCATGGCAGGATGCACTCCTGCTTCAGGCACATACATAACATGCCCACCTTCACCCATAACTACAGCGACGTCGCAGGCGGTACTCGTTTCCAGCAATAGTGTCTGCGTTATTCAGGCAAACGTTGGGGGCGTCTACGTCCAGTCGGGTTCAAACGTGACCGTTATTGGCGCTACAATTAACGGCTTGCTAGCGGTTGACGCGGCTAGAATCACACTGAAGAACGTCAATAACGCCGGTTTCACAATGTTCCTAAACGTGGCAGTGATTAACATCTCTGGAAGCACGTTTTATGGAAACCCCAACTGGTGTGAGGGTCCCGGCGGTGTCGGCGCCCCGTGCGACATGTCCATATTCGAAGGCGGCCCTGGCATTTTCACCATGACCAACAGTACAGTGAATGGAGAGTTAGAGTCTGAGGTTGGGCACCAGACATTCATTACAAGCAGCACTATCGTCGGCCGACTAGAAGTGGAAAGCGCCGATTTCGGCCAGATATTGAACAACAAGATCGGCGTTCTAGACTTGGACCAGAATGGCATTATCGTAATCTCCGGCAATACGATATATGGAAACGACCCCTACTTCGACCAGGGAACAGGAATTCTTTATGGATTAAACCGCTGGTGCGGCAGTGGTAACAACGTTGTCTCCGGCAGCACTAAGGGGGCATGCATAGGAAACATCGAGATAGACATCACAAACACAGGGTCTATCCCGGTAAATCTAGTCGCCGCCTATATGAGCAACGCTGCTGTCCCAGGACCCAACCTGTCATGGAAACTCCTCTCTGGAGGGCCCTCCCACAACTCCTTTCCCATCACAATCCCCGTGGGTCAGAGCGCTAACGTCACGTTGCAGTGGACGCCACCCCCACAATTGACTACTCTGCCTTGGAATGGCCTCTACTTCATCTTCGTCTCGTCGCACAACAACTTTGTAGACGGGTATCTTTACTTCGGACACAACCCCGCGCTCACGATCACCAGCCAGTCGCGTCCACAGAATAGAATCTGTCCACCCTGCTACTGAATCTAGAATCTATCTAGTTCAGTCTTCTTTCAGATAGGGATTCCCGAAAAGAGCACGTTATCCTTCTGAGAGACGAGGGAATCGGCAAGGCAGTTCTGTTCTGCCAGACCATGTTTCTTGGTATCGTAGTCCGGCGGGAGCCAGAGTCCTTGAACTCTTGATTGTTGGAGTACTAGCTTGCCAGATCCTTCCTCGTTATCTTGTCGTTGGAATATGCTGACCGACGAAGGATTCGGACCCAGACCCATCCACCAAACAAACCCGTGACTAGGTCGGTGCCTATTCCAGCCACGATCAATAATGGCAGGATAGACAATGGCGGGTTGCCTTGATCAATCAAAGGTCCAAGAAACAAGCTCAAAAGATATCCTGCTAGAAGGCTTGGCAAGATGATGATCGGCAGGATGGGGAGGAAGCCTGACAGTTCAGTCGCCATTCGTCTAGCGGAGATTCTCCACGAGCCTCCAAATTTCGCCCTATACAGGAATGCCACAATAATCCCGACCGTGCTCACCTGGACTTGTGCCAGGTTCTCAATCAGCAACGGAAGAACCAAGATGAGGAGAGCGAAGTAACCTACCCTCTCAGACAAGGTGATCCTCTTCAACTCCAAAGCGATCTCTCTTCCGTACCTTCGGAATATCGAGACTGTACTCAAGATCGCAACCGTCCCTACGACTATGGTGTAGGTTATCCCGGTCTGATAGTCGCCAAGTGTGAGTAGAAGACCCACCTCATCGGCAAGTAGCCCTCCGCCAAGACCATACATGATCGCCGCTAGTCTGGTCCAGCGTTCGCTTCCCGCGATTCCCAACCAGCCCGAAGCCGCAAGGAGAACTATTCCGTACCAAAAGTGGTGAAAGTGGATTTCAGACTGAACCACAACTACTTTGGGAAGGAGGAAGGTGAAGAGCCTGGCGATACCAAACGCGGGTAGAAACGAGAGTAGAGCCAGCGCCGACAGCCAAGGCCCTTTTGAATCCACTACATCATCCTCACATTCGTTTCCTTGCTGTGAACTCACGTTGCTTATTGCATTTGATCCGACAGATGAATCCGACGAACTCTATCTTGTCATGGAGCCGGGGGTGGGAGTCGAACCCACGTCAGCCACCAGTGTGGGTGTTTACTACGGGTTGCTACGAGGCGTGTCTGCAGCCCGTCGCCTGAACCGATCGGCCCTCGGTGGACAAGCCAACCCCGGCCTCGTTTGGCCCCCGGCGAAGACGATCAGCCACCCGCGAATCGTATAAGCTTGATGAAGCGACAAACAAACTCGCTCGGATCTGCCGGGAAGGTAAATAGAATCCAGAGGCTATCGAGGCTAAGCCCCCAGAGTTTTATAGGACGATCCCCAGAGAATCCAAAATCAGCCGACTCGGAACCCTTGGAGAGAAAGACTTGTCTGGAATAGACGCGGTCAGAAAGATCGTAGAGACCGAGGGACAAGCCCGGAGAATCGTCGACGAGGCGAAGGTCCGAGCACAGCAGATCATATCACAAGCTTCGCAGGAGGCCGAAATGCTCCGGCAGGAAGCCTTGTCCAGCGCGCAGAAACAGCGCGAGGAGATTCTGAGAATCGCCAAGGAGAAGGCTGAGGCCGAGGCTCGCCAATCAGACGTTGAGACTGAACAGCTTCTAAAGAACTACCGAAAGCTCGCGGAGGCCAGAAGAGACGACGCAGTGAGCAAGGCCTTGGAACTCATACTGGGCGGGTGAACAGAGTGTCGGAGTCGTTGGACAAGCTTCACAACCGGATACTCTCTGACGCCAAGTTGAAGGCGGACGAGACGATCCGTGAGGCCCAGGCGAAGGCCGACCAGATTATCGCGGAAGCCCGGCAGCGGGCTCAGAAAGAAGCCGATGAGCTCCTTGCAAAGGCCAAACTGGAAGCGGAGGCGGTGAGGAGGAGCATTCTCAGTTCAAAGGTTAGAGCCAACAGGTTGAGGGTCCTAGACGAAAAGAACCGTATCGTCCAGGAAGTTCTAGGAGCGGTCGAGGAAAGGCTGTCGAACATTGCAAAGTCGTCACGGTTTGGTGAAACGGCCCAGCGATTCGTCGCTGAGGCGGTGAAGGCGGTTGACTCCGACCAACCGGTCGTGAGACTGGGATTCAAGGGCTCGTCGAAGCAGAATCTGGACAGTGTCTCGAAAGTTCTTCCGAAGGGTTCGAAGCTCGTCTTCGAGGAGGACCCCGTCGACGGGCTGGGGGGAGTAGTCGCGAGCGACGCTGAAGGCCGGATCATATTCAACAACTCATTCAGATCACGCCTCGAAAGACTTGACAGTCAGCTCTTGATGTCGTACGCCGGGTCCAAGAAGCTCTTCCACCTCACTGAGGTCGAGGATACCGGGCTGCCAGAGGGAGCAACACGCTATCAGGCCATGGAACTGTTGGCCAAGGCCTCCACCGTTAAGAACAGGATAACGACGCTGACGACTGCCCTCGATCTGGGCGACTCTACGGTCGAGACTCTGAAGGCGCCCGTCAACAATCTGGAAGAGCTGGCGCGGTTCCTGGACGACGAAACGCTCAAGCTTGAACATACAGTCCGGCAGATCGAGGATGAGCAGGGCAGACTACAGACTGAGAAGGAGCAGGCCTCCGAACTCTCAAGATTCCTCTCCGGACTGGAGAATGTGGGCGTATCGCTAGACGCGATCGCCGGGAGCGGCTTTCTCACAAGCCTAGCGGGAGAGGCCTCGACCGAGTCGATACCATCGGTGCAGAGAGAGCTTGACCAGATAACCTACGGCAACCTCATCTTCGCCATCACCAACACATCGGAAAAGAGCCAGACGTTCCTCGCCATCTTCCCCAGCGTCTTCCAAGACGATGCGAGACAGGCCGTGACAGCGCTCGGCGCGAAGCCTGGACCACCGTGGACGGATCTACCCTCAGACCCCAAAGAGGCCAAGGAGGTTATAGATCTCAAACTATCCGACCTCGATAACTCGTCCAAGGAGCTTGTAGACAAAGAGACGTCCCTCGCAAAGGATGAAGGGCCGAGGGTCAAAAGCCTGGCAACATTGTCCGAGATACTCGATTTGAGGACGAAAGCTCTTGCGGGGTCAACGGCGACCGAAGCAACGGTCCTGCTACAAGCCTGGGTCCCCGAGCGCAATACCAACGAGCTAGGCGAAGGGCTCTCGAAGGCGTGCAACGGGCTTGCCACGATGTATGTGGAGGAAGAAGGAGCTCGGAATCAGAGCCCAGCTTCAGATTCGGCTGAAGAGAAAGACCCTGATCCACCCACGCTGGTCAAGGCTCCAGCATGGACAAGACCACTTCAATCGGTCATCGATAATTTTGGAGTACCAGCCTATGGTGAGATCAACCCTCTGTTGTTCATGATCTTCACGTTTCCAGTGATGTACGGCTTGATGTTCGGAGACTTTGGAGAAGGTCCACTGATTCTAATTCTTGGATTGTTTCTCTGGAGGACCAAGAAGAAAGGAGCAAGCCTGGGCGACTTCTTTCAGCCATTTGTGAACGGAGCCGAGCTCATCGTGATGCTCGGCATCGGCATCACAATATTTGGTCTGATCTTCGGGGACTTTTTCGGCTTCGACTCTAGCATGGTCTTCGGGTTCAAACCAATCTTCAGCCCGCTCGAGGGTGAGGTAACCGTTGGCAACGTCACGGTACCACGCTACATGGTGTTCACACTCGCGTTCGGCGTGTTCCACTTGTTGTTCGGAATGGCTCTCGGAGCATACAACCTGATTCGCAGAAGCGAATGGAAAGAAGCCTTCTTCGGTCCGCTATGCTGGGCGTGGTTCTATGCGGCAGGCGTCTTCGTCATTGCTCAGATCGCATTGTCAGGGTTCAAGTTTTCCATCGCCCTCCAAAACCCTCTGTATCTCCCCCTTGTGTTCGTTCCGCTACTACTGTCAGCGTGGAAAGAGGGCGGTATGCACGCGATGGAGCTCTTCATCCAGTCCATCAGCAACACTTTCTCCTATCTTCGGATATGGGCCCTCAACTTGGCAGACTTTTACGTCAAGTTCGCGATATTCCTCGCCCTTGGCGGCCCAGCGATAACCCCGTTTTCGTTGCTGGGCGCTGCCCTAGGAAATCTGCTAGTTATGATACTTGAGGGCCTAATCGTTTTCGTCCAAGCTCTGAGGCTTCACTGGGTCGAGTGGTTTGGCAAGTTTTATGAAGGCACCGGCTTTCCGTTCACACCTTATCATGAACCGACAAGTTGGACCGTGCCCTTGAATGGCTGACCCCGTTTTCTGGGCTTCTCTCGGGGTCAGTCTCAGCATATTCCTTGCGGCAATCGGCGCCGGACTCGGCATTGGAATCACGGGCCCCGGAGTGGCCGGCGCAACGACAGAGAAGCCCGAAGTCTTTGCTAGAAGCTTCATCGCGGTGGTACTCGCGGAGGCGCTCGCCATCTACGGATTGGTCGTGGCATTACTTGCAGTGTTCAAACTCCCGATGATCGTCACGACCAGCGCGACCGCTGCTACGGCAGAGAAATCGGAACTTTACTCGAAAGTGGTTATCCCAGTCATACTCTCTGAAGCACTGGCAATCTACTCCCTAATCATAGCCTTGCTCCTAGTACTACAAGCATAACTTCTGACCGTTGCCAGCATCGACGGTAACGCACATTCTTCAAGAGAACTACATAATAGCAAAGATCCATGGCGAAAAGGGCTCATTACTAGCGCCCCACCAGCTCTACTCACTCACAGAATTCCGTACACAGAACGAGATAATCGGAGCACTAAGCGAAGGCCCATACGGCAGAGAACTCTCAAAGCTGAGAGAAGAATCGTCTCCAATCGAGACCGAGAGAGCGATACGACTTGGATTCGCCCGCACCGTGAGAACACTGATGTCTTCATCGCAGGGAAGCGAGCGGATTTTCTTTCGCCAGTTCACACGCCGCTTCGAAGCCTATGACCTTGCCGCACTCGTCCTGTTCAAAGCCCAAGGAAAAACGTGGGAAGAGTTTGTCGCCACTCGACAACCTCTGGCCATATTCAAAGAAGCAGAACTTCACCATCTATACTCCCTTGATGACCTACACTCGATAATTGCGACCGTGCACGACCGTGCCCTTGAGCTGAGAACCCAAGGCTTCTCAATGACAGAGATGGATGGGTTGAACGCATCTCTCCTGCGAGACGTGATAGCTGGCTGGGGCGAGGAGCGGTTTTACAAATACGTCAGCGAACACCTGTCAGGAGCAGACAAGGCGCAGTGCTCACCAATCGCGGGGTCTGCGGTCGACATCGGTAATCTCACGATCATCCTCAGAAGCAAGCTCATTGGAGCAACCAGCATTCGCGATCATTTGATTCCATCATTCTGGAAGCTTGACTCGCGGACTGTCGAGCAGCTCTTGGCGTTCCAGGATGTGAATCAGGCACTCGACTCTCTTTCGTCTCACCATTACTACGGAAGAATCCTAGGTGGTGCACGGCAGAAATTCGAAGAGTCAAAGTCGTTGTCGTTTCTAGAAATAGCCCTTCGAAAATATCAGCTGAAGCTGAGCAAGAGAATCTTCCTTGGGTTCCCTTATTCTCTAGGGACGATCCTTGCATTCCTGATTTTCAAGGAGAACGAGGCGAAGAACATTAGTGCCGTTCTCACCGGCCTGGAAGCCGGACTCCCGCAGACAGAACTGCGTTCTCTTCTCTCCCTCTCCGACTGAGAGAGCGAACTGACGACATTGGGATCCCCCTCGCAATTGTCTACTCGTGTCTACATCTTCTTCACGAAGTAATAGTAGGTGTATCCGAGTCCCCCGACTGCTCCCAAGATAATTCCGAGAATCGAACCTGTGCAGGGGTTCAAAGAGGGCGGGGAAATGCTGACTCCGGTGCACGGCTGTAGGCCCAACAGCGGTGACAGAGCTACGCCGCCCAAGAGATAGCCAAGCAAGAGAAAAGTGAAAGTGTTGACGCTGAACCCTAGCAAACGTGCTGACTTCCTGTCATACAGCGAGCCCCTAACTCGGGTTTCCTTTACGATTTTCCGAATCCGGCGACCACCTTTCGGCGGTTGATCGATAGTCGGCCGAACAGATCCTCCCGTGGGGGGTATGCGGATGGTCGTGCCTTTCAGGCATTCTGTCACACTGGAATGTGCCGGGTTTGGGTCGCCGTGGCTCTTGTTAATTTGACAAACCAATGTTACTAGGGCAACGGCAATGTACTCGTCTGCGCCGGCTAGTATTGCGGCTAGACGTTGGTCGTCGATTACTGCTATCGTCTCAAGTTCGTTGCGCCCAACTTTGTCTAGAGCGGCTTGAAAAGCCTCTGCTATCCTTGATGTTACGAGGGCTTCTAAATCCGGCTTGCTCACTAACGGGTCTCCGACTAGTCCGACTCTATCACTCCGTCGCTCTGTAAGGCGTTGAGAACGACGTGAGTGAGGGGCTTGTCCAATCTAGCGATTATGTGGGCAGCCTTGGTGCCCTCACCTAGTCGGAGGGAGCCACGGAGCAGGAGAAGGGTCTCTTCGATGTTATTAGCTGAGCTGTTAAGGGGTCCGGCCAGGTTTTTTTGTAGAGCCTCAAGCTTGCGGCTGAAGGACTGTTTCTCTTCGGCCAGGTTATCTTTCTTTTTCTGCCAAGACGCGAGTGTCTCGCCGACGTCAGTGCCCTCAAGGCTGGCTATGTCGGTGGGGATGAAGTCGTAGATGAGAAGAGTCTGCAGAACTTGTGAAGCGTTCTCCGTTGGCGTCGCGACGAGTAGGTCGACTGAGTCGTTCCTTTTCGCTCCACTCGTCATAATTGCTCTCTCCTTCAACAATGCGTTGAGCGCCTTCTGCGCAGCATCCAGCTTCTTCGAGGGTAGTCTCCCGAGAATTCGTCGAAAGCCTGTGACCCTTGACATCATCTCATCGAAGCTGAAGCCCGTCGCCTTGAGCTGCTCGACCGTTGAAATCTGCTTCTCCAACTCCTGGATCTGCCGCTCGCACACCTCGACATTGGACAATAGTTTCTGATACTCGCCACGAGCCTCTGCAGCCTCGGTCTCCACTTCCGAGTATACAGAAGTCAAATCGGACATTTCAGGAGTCGCCGACCCTGGCTTTCTCTCGATTCCAAGCTGCCGCAGAGTCTGAGAGATTCCGTCTCGCAGCTTCGCATATTCCTTGATGTATCGCACCACATCCTCAATCGTCAGTCTCCCCGTATTGAGGACCCGTTCCTCTGCTTCCACCTTTCCAAATGGTTCGAGGCTCGTCGTTGTCCTTTGCGCGAGAATCTTTGGCACTATGACGCGCAGAGTGGATGTCTTCGAGACCCTACTCATTACCGACCCTAGTATCGGGTCCCCTAACGCCTAGTGGAATACAACTATTGCGGTCAAGAATATCGGAATGAACACCAGGGAGATCGTGTTGAGCAGCTTGATGAGAATATGGAGGCTTGGACCCGCAGTGTCTTTCCAGGGGTCGCCCACCGTGTCACCCACGACGGTCGCGGCATGTGTCTCCGTGTTCTTGCCTCCAAGATGTCCTAGCTCGATGTACTTCTTGGCATTATCCATCGCTGCCCCTCCCCACATCATCATGATTGCTAGAGGAATCGCGGAAAGAGTAGCGCCAACGACGAGGGCTCCAACGGCCGCCCAGCCTAGAAATACCCCAACAATGATCGGAGCGACGACTGGGATCGCTCCTGGGGCGACCATCAATCGAAGAGCTGTTCTCGTCGATATGTCCACAGCCCTTGCGTAGTCTGGTCTAGCTGTACCCTCCCTAAGCCCAGGAATCTCTCTCAGCTGTTTCCTAACCTCCTCGACCATTCGGTAAGCTCCGACGGCGACGGCGTTGATCGCTGTTCCCGAGAACAAGAAGGGGAGCATACCTCCAATCAGCGCGCCTATGATCACATCAGGGTGGTTCAGGGCAAGAGAAGCTCCGAGACCAGTTAATGAGTTTCCGAGGGCTATGGCGTCTGGTGGAGTGATCTTGTTTAGGTCAAACAACCTGGCTTGATATCGGGCAACTTCCAACACAAACGCCTGAAATAGCAAGAGGGACGCTAACGCGGCTGACCCCATCGCGTATCCTTTTGTAAGTGCCTTTGTCGTGTTGCCGAGGGCGTCAAGCGGTTCTATTCGATCACGAATCTCAGGCGGGGCCCCAGACATCTCGGCTATGCCCCCAGCATTGTCTACTATGGGGCCAAGGCCATCCATTGTGAGAACAATTCCTGCAGTTGAGAGCATGCCCATCGTGGCCATCGTTGTTCCATAGACGCCTCCGAGGAACGAGTTGAGGCCTGCTAGACTTGCGAATTGTTCCCCCAGTCCAAAGGAGATGAGCAGAGCAATCGCGACAGTAATTACCGGGAGCCCACTAGATATCATCCCCACGGCAGTTCCCGAGGTTATGGTGAGGGCGGGGCCAGACTTCGACCTCTCAGCTATCGTGACGACCCACTTGGCCTCCGATCCAGTATAGAACTCCGTATAGAGAACTATCAATAGGCCGGCAACGAGTCCCGATATCATGCACCCATAGAGCGCATAAGCTCCCAGAGCTCTATCGGCCGAGGTCACTCCTGTTATGGTCGTCAATCCTGAAGGGCCGAACACATACCAAGTTGCGATGAAGAGCAGTATCGCTGCGACGAGCGAAGCGACGAGTAGTCCATCTCTCGTAGGCTTGATCGGATTCTTGAATTTCTTCTCATAAATCGCAATAGCCAGACCTACAAAGGTGGCGACTATTCCCAGCGACCGGACTATCAGGGGCATCGTCACGTAGTAGACGTTGTTGCTACTGATTCCTTGGAAGAGAATGATGGAAACGATCAAGCCGATTATCATGCCTCCCAAGTTCTCAGCTGTGAGAGACTCGAACAGGTCAGCGCCTCTACCCGCCTCGTCTCCGACGTTATCCCCAACATTGTCAGCGATCGCCGCCGGGTTCCTAGGATCGTCCTCCGGAAAGTTCTCCTCCACCTTGCCAACAAGGTCCGCGCCC
>MNDT01000069.1 GCA_001915065.1 archaeon 13_2_20CM_2_53_6
TGATCCTGCCCGCGGAGGATTACGCTCTCGTCCGGACGAGAATGGAGCATCTTAAGGAGGCAGCGACACAGACGAACGTGTCCAAGCTGATTCTCAACCTATCGCCTCGCGCCGAGATGACGCCAGGAATAGCATCCTACATCACTGAACTACTGTTCAGAAACGGCGTAAACATACTGGATGCGTTCCTAGGTTACGGCGACATCATAATGGTCGTTGACTACAAGGACGGACCCCTCGGCTATGATGTTCTACAACGAGAAATCCACGGCTCTAATCAACTGGAAGAATGGAAGTCCTGACCCTTGAAGTGCATCCTCACGTCAGATTACTCGCTTTTCTCGTTGATTTCTCCAATGACGCGTGCGGATCAAACGATTGCCAGGTCAAACTGGTATTCAGGGGACCCCTGACCCGATGTATCCTCACATAAGCCTGATCGACGGGGAAGACTGACACCTACAACATTGCCGGCAAGAGGGAATTACGGCGAAGAAACTCTTGTAAACACTCGGCACTCCATCTTACTCGTCGATCGTGTCGATAGTGAAGGGCATGAAATCATATAAGAACCTCCAGCACCCGGAATCTTGAAGTTATAGCATGTCAAAAAAGAAAGCTCAGACACTATCCATCAAGAAGACAAGGAAGAAACCAGCTCATGCCGCTAGAAAGAAGAAGCCTGCTCTTGCCGTTAGAGAGCCTCAACCTAGTTGGATCGAAGAGTTCAACAAACTGTCAGAACCATTTCGCCTAATTCCATGGGATCCCTTCAGAGGATTCGAGTGGCCTGTTGAATATGAGCTGCCGACGCGAGTACCCTACGTCGACGTTATCGACTCAGGCAACGAGTATGTGGTAAAGGCGGAGGTTCCGGGGTTAAAGAAGCAAACTTTGAAAATTGATGTAGGGCCGAACGAGTTGTCACTGAGTGCTGAATCTGACGTGGAGAAGGAGGAGAAGGGTAAAACCTACTTGCATCGGGAAAGAGCCTTCTCCACATTCCGTAGAAACATAGGGTTCGCCGAAAGCATAGACGCTGAAAAAGCGTCAGCACGCATGTCTGAAGGCATACTTGCAATAACACTCCCCAAGCTAGAGCCCAGGGCTGAAAAGAAAACCAAAACATTAACGTTGTAAAGACTTCACTCTGCCCCGTCGAATGGGCAATTCCTGGACTGTTGTGAAAATCCTTGCGGACAACAGCCGGTGAGCCCGGTGTACTCGGCCGTATTATGGGTCGGGACCCAGCATGTCCAGTGGCCCTGATCGGTTTTCCATCCACCTTCAATGAGTTCCAAGTAGCCAAGATTTGATACCTTCTTCGACAGCTGGAGAAGTTCATGAGTTTCATCTTCAAGCACTGGTAGGCGGCCCCCCCTTTTTTGAGCCCGAAGAGAGATCTGGAATAGAATTGCCTTCTCAGCAATAGTTTGACGATTACTCAGAAAGTGGACCGCGTCATACTCCGGGAATCCTTGCCCAGGAGACTATTGAGAGTTCATAAAGTCACGTAGTGTTTTGCGTGCACGGTCTACTTGCAACGCCGACCAATATGCTGATGCCTACTGCCGCCACAACGCTTCACCAAGCTCAATAGTTCGTGCCCGCACCTGAATCCACTGGCTACATTTCCAGCACCTGACAAGTGTACCTGGCGGAGCCGAGCCTAGGTCGATGCCGCATGGCACGCAAGACACGGGGGAAATCTCGTCTGCCATTTTCGAATAAAGATGGCGTGGATCTGAGATTTAAGCGATGCTAATAGTAGTAGAGAAAAAAGGAGAGTGGGTTCTTGGAGGCTGTGAAGAAACCTTTCGTCGAAATTGGTGGACAGCTCAAGACCTAAAGGAAAAGGACGCAAAATCGGCAGTAGCCTCATCTTCAATGGAATGGTTCCTGATCAGAATCTGTCTTTACTGGTTCGGGGACGCTGGCCCACTCCTTATGAACTGACGATCCTAGTCTGACTTCCTATTCTCCTGATGTGACGTATGGGCTATTTTTAAAGAAGGCTTATAAGCGAGTAACACCTATTACATGTTAGTAACAAAGAGGCAAAACAAACGATGCGAACCAATATGAGTTTCCCGACCGTTAGCCCTGGGCTGTTCCAGGGTCCTCGCTTTTCTGAGAGAATGCCCGCCTTCGTGCGAGAAGCCCATCAGCTCAAGCTCACTCTGAAACCGATTCCCCGGACCACCGACCACGGGTCGGGGTTCGGCAATTAGCGTGGCTTCCCAAGAGCTTTCTTCCGTATACTTGGGGAGACCCCCGCTGGCCAGAGCGGAAAACGGTGGCTTCTTCAAGAATACTTCTGTTTCCAACTTCGACCCTTTCCTGGCATCTGAAGAACTCTAACAACTGAGCTACACCTTGCTGTGGCCTATTCTCTAAGGCTGTCTAGAAAAACTGGGCATTTTATTTTTCCACTGAGGCACTCTCGTGAGCAAGGTTCCAAGACGATGTCAAGTGATGTTCAGGTTCTCGAACAAGGCTGGAGGTTACAGGACGGAGACCAAAGCCTTGTGGCCGGCTGTGGAAGGTACCAGCAGAGCTATCCGAATAACAGTCAGCTTGCCTGTGCCTACTACCGACCAGTGGTACCCCCTTTGCCTACGAAGTTGAACCGCCTATTCCGATTGTACTCCATGCAGAGAAATACTCCCAACGCTAATCGGAGTCCTAGGCGGTTTCTCGACATGGCAATGAGCAGGCCCAACTTGGAACTAGTCGAAACAGCGAGAGACAGAATCACGATTGTGGCAGACTTTCCCCAGCTGAGCCCGGCCCTACTCTTCGACTTCTGGACAAGTATTGATCTGCTCAAGAAATGGTGGCCTCCAGCCGCGGAGTTGCAACCCGAGTTAGGTGGGACATATCATTTTTCCTGGCCCAAACAAGACTGGCATCTTCGGGGCAAGTTCAGCATGTTCGACAGAGGGAAGACGCTCGGCTTCACGTGGAAGTGGGACCATGAATCCATCGACGTAACCAGGGTCACATTACTCTTCCACCCAATGCCAAACGGGGGTACAAAACTCACACTTCTGCACGAAGGATACTCGAAGAACTCGGAAGCGAAGAAGACAAGGGACGAACACATCGAAGGCTGGACTTTCTTTCTCAGGAAGCTCCAAGAGCAAGGCCAGGAACCGAAAAGCCTCCCTTCATGAAAAGTGTACTTCTCGGCTGCCTCCTGCAGTTGCTCCAGTTCGAAGCTCATTCTGCTGCAGTTGTGGACGGCAATGGTATATGCACGTCTGCCGGGATGACATCATCGGCCACGAACGACTTTTCGCATCACCATCACCCGTTTGCTTGTGCCGAGAGAACCGAGTGGACGGAATCCTAGGTCTAGGTACATTGACTCGGTTCCGCCCCAGATGAATGAGCTCGAGTATTTTTTCCCTCGCGGAATGGCGATTGGATATCCGTCAACCGTCCCGCCTCCTTTCGCACCGATGAAGCGAAGTGCGCCTTCCAGCGCGGCCCTCGCAACTCCCTCGCGTCTATGGTCGCGGTCGACGAAGAAGCATGTAGTCCTCCAGTCCGGCGGAGCGACGTCCATCTTGCCATAACCACTCATCCGACCCGGAAGCTCGACAGGAGGTCCGAACTGACACCACCCAACGACGTCGGGCCCATCATAGACGAGGGCTGCGTGGGACCGGTTCGCTCGGACAAGCTTCTCCTTGTACTCCCGATGCTTTCCAGACCACTGCTTCGCCTCACTAGGGGCGAGGTGGAAGAAGGTGCACCAGCAGCCACCCCAGACTCCGTTGTGTTTTTCGACCATCCGCTCAAAGTCGAGCCATGTCTCCTTTCCGAGTTCCTTGATCTGAAATCGCGTTGTGGACTGCCTTCGGCGTTTCGTGTCAGACCCTTCGTCTCATCCGGATTTTTCTTCTGCCTTCAGAGCGAGTTCTTGTTTGTGTTCGATCTGTTTCTGTTTTATCTCCTCGTAGAGGTTGCACCAGTCGCGGCCAGAGACGACGAGCTGGTAGATCTTGAGCTTCGGATGAATGCACTTTGCCCGGTCAAACAGATCAGCGTTGAGCGGATCCTTTATGGCAAACCAGATGCAGGATAGACAGTTTCCATTCTGCCACTGCATGCCCTTCAAGCGCTTCTGTAGTTCAGACTCAGGTCCAGACATGATGTTTCAGCCCTTCGACCCCGGTGCGTTATCAAGGTTCACACGTGAACATAACAACAAGTAGCTGAGATAGAATTCGCTCAGCCATCAGGGGCCGAGGACGGGTCAGGGCCCAGCCTTCGCCGCCCTTGGGACAAGCTCGTCGATTCAGACCTTCACGGGTTCCTGCAACAAATCCGTTGGCTAGTCAGGACTGGTTTTTGAAAATCTGTAGCTTGCAACCAAGAATAAGCTCATGATTCCTAACGCTATGATTGGAATCCTGATATCGATCTGGTAGGCTGGAAAACTAAAATCGTCCAAGATCGACTGGGTGAGAGCGTTCTCGTACTGCGCGATTAGAGTGGCATTGTAGACTACGATGGATGAGATCTCGGAGTGCACGAAGCCCGCCCCGAATGCTCTTGCATAGCGACCCTGGATGTTCATTTGGGCCCCCAGTTTTTCATGGGTGAAACCGTCAAAGATTCCCACAGAGAGGCTGGCAGCTTCGAGGTTGGATGCGATCGCTTGAAGAGCTCCGTTGATACCCCCGTCTCCATCGCTGAGAACCACCAAGGGTTCTGTGGGATGGTGGGACGCGTCAAAGCCGTGGATCTGTATAACCACTGAACCAAATTTGGTGAAGGCTTCATGGGCGGTCTCGAAGATGCTCTGTGTTCTGTGAGCCATGTCGGTCTGACCGTTTGGATCGAACGTTCTCTCTACACCTGATACGAAGAGAGCGGCAACGTGTGGATAGGTGCTGGTGAAGATTGCGTAAGCTATCTGTTGGCTATTGAAGTCTGTGACTGGATGTGGGGCTTCTATGATGACCTGGGTTGTCGAGGGACTCTTTTCTGCTGTGAATAGGTATGAACCCCATCCTCGGTTTACCGTTGGGTTTTCCATTAAGACGTAGTATTTGTTGCCGGTTCCCGAATCGTTCACCGGGATCAGCTGGTACTCCAGTTGGACTGCTACGTTCGATGCGCTAAGGATTGAGCCCGCGTCGTTCTGGGACACCCCCGTCCCAATCAGTCCGAAAACTGTGTTCATCGTCGAATAGTCCGAAGAGGAGGGCTCAGTGTAATTCCCAGGTATGAGCCCGATGAACCTGCTCTGTATCAGATCGTAGACCTGCTGCAGTGGCTCCGTAACCCACGCGATACCAGTCGGCGGGAGCTGAGTGGTATTGACTGACCGATGGTGAACCGGCAAGGAAAAAGTCGAGAGGATCACGAGCAGAAGTATCGCGGGAATCACTGGTACGAATCTTCTAGGTCTCCTTTTCCCTAGAGTGGACAAGGCGCATGATCACTTTCCGGTGATGGCGAAGAGTATTACGTACGTGATGACGGAGACGATTGTCAGAGCATAGATTGTTTTGGTGATTCCCTGTCTCTCCATGCTGTTCGCGACTAGCCCGGGTATGATGAATCCGATGACCTGGAAGACTCCGGTTGGTCCGACGGTTGCTACTTGGCCGTAGGTGAGTGCGAGTGCTACGAGGGACTGGATTCCCCAGGCTATTACGAAACTCATCAGCATCATGAACGAGAATTTTCTTCTTCCGAAGAGGACAACGTATTCTGCGACTTTTTTTAGAGCGAACATTGTGACGATTGCGACCGCAAATGTCGAGAGTAGTAGGTAGGGTCTGTCGAGGGTTAGGGCCACGTAGCCAGGTACGATGACTCCGCCCGGAACGAGGTTCTGTTTTTCATAGAACAGCATGCTGACCGCGATTCCTAACGCGATAGCGACCTCGGCGGTGTCGAGGGTAACTCCGTAGACTACCATCTAATTCGGAGACTCCATGGGGTGTGAGTCTTGCTTCTCAGACAGTTTCTCGAACGCGTCGATGAAATCCTCGACTCCGACCATATTCCCACAGCCGAACAAGGTTAGGCCTTGACCTGATTCGAGAGGCATCTTCGAGAGGAAATCCATGATTGCTGGAGGGTCGACAGTCCCTAAATTCACAATCTTCTCCTTCGCGTAGCCCTCTCGGGTTGCCTGGCCTACGAACAGGTTCGTCATTTCTCCCACGACGAGTATTTTCTCAAACGGCATTCGCGCCATGAGTTGGGCAAATTCTAAAGTTCTCGTAACCCTGTCCTCTCGAGCGTGGAACATCCCGACAAGCATTCTCTGTTCTCCTATGGCTCCTCGCAGGCTGAGTTCTTGGAATACGAGTCTCGTCGAGTCGACGTCGTTGACGCCGAAGGCTGCAATCAGCCTCACGTTGTGATTGGCGATCACACCGTTGAGGATCCGCGTTACGCCCGGGTCGGGTCTGGCGTCGAACATTCCCTTCAGTGCTTCATCTGGTGGGACTTTGAGTAGTTCGCAGACTCTGAGTGCTAGGGCGATGTTTTCCTTGAAGATCATGTAAGAGAATTTGGCGAGATATTCGTCCGGGACTGTGTCAGGGTCGACCTCTACGACTTTCGCACTCATCTCTTCTGCTCTCCTTCTGATGACCGGCATGTACTTCTTCTCCGCAGTCACAACGACCCCGTTGTTTGGGACTATTCCGGAAAGGTTCCAGGCAACATCTTCCAATGACGGTCCCATGACGTCTAGGTGATCGGCTCGGACGTTTGTGATCACTGAGATTGTTGATCTGACGAACTTGCTTTCTGCGATTATGTTCTTTGGCCGGATGGACATGCATTCGAACACGATCGCGTCTGCGCCGCCGGCGTCGGCTACGCTCTTAATTATTCTTGGCTGTTCTCTGATGTTAGGCTGTTCACGGTTATCCCGGATTCCACGCTCTGTTCCTTCAGGGTCGATTAGCATCGCGGCCTTTCCCGTGGTCTTCGTCACTACCCGCCAGCCGTGGTGTCTAAGGGCGGCTCCGATGAGTCTCGTAGTAGTTGTCTTTCCTCTTGTTCCGGCCACGTGAATTCTCGTCGGGATCTTGGCGATGGCCCTGGAGTCTGCCACATACTCCCTTACGAAAACTGCAACGAAGCAGGCTAGGACGGAGCCAATGAGTATGCCGGGCGCCTTGACTAGTGGAATGTAGTAGTCCACTCCATACCAGTGGTAGATGGGCCAGAAGAATGCGATTATTGATTGGGCTGGGATCGCTCGGGGTAGCCAGATCAAGAAGAACGTGATGAGAAACGCGGTCTCGCCGAGTCTCTGGAGGGAGAGTTTCCACAATTCACTTTTCCACCAGTCCACGGTACTTGGCCCGGTGTTTTCTCTCGTATGCGATGGCGACTGCGATGACTATGGCGAGGGGGATGACGATGTAGAGCCAGGATGGGTTCTGGAGTAGGGAGGGAGACGATATGGTTTGGCAGTTGGCAAGGTTGACTGGGGTCTCGGGGGAGAGTACGTTCGTGTTGTGAATTGTTAGGTACGAGTCGACGATGCCGCTTACGGTGTTGACTGTCGTTATCGCGTTGTCGGGGTTAGTTATGTTGAGGAAGAATCTGAAAGTCCCATCGGGATGCTGTGTTGTCAGCGTGTAGTTGAGTAGTTTTGATGAGGATGTGAGAATGTTGTACCAAGCGTTGCTCGAGCATGATCTGAGATCGTTTGCGATCGAGAGCATGTGATAGGCGCCCGTCGGGTACAGTCCATCTCCATTGTCCGGGAGCGAAAAGTTCCCGTCAGACTGGAGATACAGGCTAGTGAGGTCAGACTCGGCCCGGTACGCGGAGTATGCGTAGGTCAGATTGTTGTGGAGGTAGACGCTCGCGTCTAGATCTCTCGCGAAATCCTCTACAAGATATGATTTGTAGGGGTTGCCCGTGACGATGTTACCGTCTGACCCTTGTCGTTTGACAAGCTGGTTCGCAAGGCCTGTCTCTAGTGTCTGATAGGATTGGCTGAGAGAATCGCCTTGGAGCCTGAAGTAGCTGTCAGTGTAAGTGATTGGCTTGAGAAAGCGGAGAAGCCTAGCAAAGTCGATGACCGGGTCTCCGGCTGCTGAAATGGCCCCCGTCTGGTTGTAGTTGGTGCTCAGGTCTTGGACTGCTGTGGTGTAGTCCGCGGCCGGGGGTAGCGTAGATCCGCTATAGTATGCGAACCAGACGGCGTTCGAGAGGGTCCAGGCGACCGTGTCAAAATAGTCGCTTCTGGCAGGCAGGTTGAGATGCATGTTCTGGGTGACGTTGATCATGTCTGACCTTGCGGTCGGGTCGAGGGTTAGCCCGTAGGCTCTTGACAGGAATTTCTGCGCGTCGAGGTGTACTTGGAATTGTGTATTGAGGTTTGCAGGCGACCATATTCCGTAGCTGATAAAGGAAGGATTCTGAAGCAGAATGTGTTCTGCCTTGGTCATGTTCGGGATAATTGTCCTGGTCGTTGTGTTGCCGATTTCTAGTTGTAGGTAGGTCATGGTTCTTCCAACTAGGGATGTTGCCCAGAGATTGTTCGATGTGCCTTGAAGTGTCGCGGTGCCATTAGGAAGAACTCTTGACTCGGCCCAGGTGAGGACTTGTCTCATTGACGCGTTGAAGGCGGCAGTGTTGAAGGTTGGAGGATTTATCGGGCTGGCGGCGGCCGAGGATTGGAACGAAGGAAACGTGTTAGAGGCAAGTGGGGTGCTCGACAAGATGATCCCGATCAGGAGGAAGACTGGCATTCGAGCCAAGGAAGCTCTAGACCCCATTCTACACGCATCCTCTCGAGCGTCTAATCGCTGGATATGTGATGAACGTTACTGTTCAGTCAGGTCGTGAAGACTTTGGTCGCTCTTCAGGTAGATCTCACTCTTGCGGTTGCGAGCAGTCCCTGCAACAAGGACTCAACGAAGCTGATTGAAACGCAAGGGCTGAACTCGTGAAAAGTAATTAAGCCCTGAAGACGAACGGATTTCCATGAATTCTGCACAGAAGGGCATGCAGAAGTCCGCCAAGAGCACCACCGCGACCCGCAAGGCGTTCACGGAGGAGGAACGAGGCGCGATAAGGGACCGGGTCCAAGAGATGAACGCTGGCAAGGGGGAGGGGGAGACCGCCGTGCTGGCGAAGATCGCCGAGATGCGGGAACCTGATCGCACCATGGCCAATCGGCTCCATGCTATAATCAGAGAAAGCGCACCGGGCCTCTCGCCGAGACTCTGGTACGGGATGCCCGCGTATGCCAAGGACGACAAGGTCGTCTGCTTCTTCCAGACAGCAGCGAAGTTCAAGACGAGGTACGCGACGCTCGGCTTCAGCGACAAGGCGAACCTCGACGAGGGCAACATGTGGCCAGCCGCCTATGCGCTGAAGGGATTGACTCCCGCCGTAGAGGCAAGGATCGTCGCGCTCGTGAAGAAAGCGGTGAGCTAGGGACCGAGCCCGCCACTAGGCTCCGACCTAAGCAGGACCGTCGGTCGGGACGAGGCGTTCCCGCGTGACGAGACAGATTATCTGATAGCTAAGAAGCGAGCACCGATCATTTCCGTTGTCAGCCCAAGACAAAAAGGACTTGCTGGAACTCGCACGCTCAGACTTCCCGGAGATGTCGGGGAGAAGGGTTTACCCTTGAACCTATTGGCCTCAAGACTAAATGTTCTCAGCTCTTCTCAATGCTACGTAGGAAAAACTAACCAGAAAGATCAACGCTGTACCTGTCATGACCCACACGACGATTCCAGAAATCAAGTCATAAGCAATCATGAGAAGAATCAGTCCGAGAAAAATTATTGGACCTCCCACACCGAGCGCGACCTCGGCTTTCTGCTTGCGAAGGACGTAGACGATAGCTATGCCGCCCACTATTCCGACCAGCGATCCTATGATGGTCACAAAGTCCATTTGACCACTTGCTGTCCAGCTTCTTCGGTCGATTCATCTCAGAATCGTCACGGTTGTGTGGAACTCCTTTTCTCGGGCATATGGTAGAGGTTCAGATAGGCTAATTGAAATACCGAGAAGAAGAGCTGCCAAAGAGCAGCAATCGACAGAAAATTCCAAGAACCGAGACCCAACCAGATAAGGATGGCTACCCCTATCCACACCGCCAGATTAATCGTAGCGAGGATTTGTAAGACACGCCAACTCCCAGTTCGAGGCTTCAAGTCTTTGTTTCACAATTGAAAATTGGAAGACTTGGAAAAAAGGATTGCTGAAGAACACTGGAGATTCAAAAGATGAGAGAGGATGAGACCAACCAGCATAATCTCTCGCTTCCCGCTCTTTACCGCCTCCTTGGTTTAACGCGCACCATCGTGCGCCGATGATGAAAAAGGATCGCCGCGGGGCGCGGCTACTCCCACTTTTGACAGTCTATTGTCGCTCGAGTAGAGCGTCAGGCCACGGATCCTACGTTGGTCCCGGCGGTTTCCTGAGATTCTCGACGCTTCGTAATGAGGTATACTGCAAGAGTGACGATTCCTCCGGCTAGCAGACCGATGGCTATTGCCGGGAGCATTGAGAATCCTGCCGTATCGGTTGGTTGACCTCCATAGGACGACGTTGCCGTTACGACGATGCTGGCTTGGCGAGTCGTGGTGCCGTTTGTTGCGGTAATGGTGATAGTGTAAGTCGAGCCCGGAGTTGCGTCCGCAGGCAGAGCAATGGTCAGTGTCGTGGTGGCCGCGGAGGTGACGTAGCTTAGAATCTCTACCTGTGTGTAGAGGCTGAAAACCGGTCCGTTGCCTGCGGTCTGGGCGTTGAGGCTGATAGTTCCGTTGAAGTTGTGGAGTCCGTTCAGGGTTATTATGGCGCTGGCTGAATGGCCGGTTTGTATGTTCAACTGGGTTGGGACGACGGTTACTGTAAAGTCGGGAAGACCTACGATTGGTGGGCCGACGACTAGGATTGTGATGATCGCCGTGTGTACTATTCCATTTCCAGTACCTGTCACATTCACAGTGTAGGTTCCGGGCTTTGTCGAACTTGGAACGGTTATGCTGATTGTCGAGGGTATGGTTGCGTTCGGCGTGAGATGTACTCTCTGAGTCGTCCAGCTTAGGAGGAGACCTGAGTTGCCTGCTGAAGCAGACATACTGATGTTGGCGTAGAAATTATCGATGCTGGTCAAGGCTACCTGGGAGGCATTCGAGGACCCCGGCTGGATGACTAAAGGACTCGGGCTGGAGTTGATGGTGTACCCAGCTGCTGGAGAGAGAACCGTTAAGGCTAGCGTTGCACTGTGGGAGTGACCAATAGAATGTACGTTTATTGTGAAGTTGAACTTTCCAAGGGTCGGAGGGAGGATGAGGATCCTGAAGATGACAGTGCCGGACGAGCCTGGGGCGAGAGTTACGATACTCGGGCTAAAGGACCCGCCGCCGTAGAACGCGCCATAGATGCTCCATAACAGCTCGACGGAGCCGGCGAAAGTATCCGTGTTTGTAACCGTGACGTTGGCAGCGTTCACAGAGACGCCCTGCGGAAGATCAATGGAGGTAGGGAATACGGCGACCGTGAAGTCGGGGCCTGGAGGCACGGCGATGGTGAAGTTGGCTGAATGGGAGAGGGAGCCGCTTGTGGCCACGACCTGGAGGATTCCACAGCAGCCAATGTTGATGGGGGGACCGAAGACCTTGAGCTGAATACTGGTGCTCCCATAGGCTGTCAGATCCGGGTTGCTCAGGCCGAGGAATGTGGTCTGGGTTCCGTTGATCCAGTAGAGATTGAGATTGACGGTCCCTACAAACTCGTTAACGCTCGTCAGTATGACGTGAGTTGCAACTGTTCCCACGGCGAGGTCGTAGGAGGCGAGTGACGGGTTGAGGTTGATGGTAAAGTCTGGCGGGCCGGGCAAAACTTGGAGGTAAATGTAGATGGGCTGTAACAAGAACCCTGTCCCGCTGACTCGTAGTGTATAGTAGCCTGCTGGGACGAGCTGTGTTGTGACAGTTATTGTGGTCGTATTTGTTCCGGCCTTGACAGTGATGGTGGAAGGACTGAGGCTCAACACTGGCCCGGGCATCAGAGAGACCACCTTGAGGGTGATAGTCCCGTTGAAACGACCGACGCTTGTTAGTGTGACAACGTCTGTCCCTGAGGAGTTTGTGGGAATGGCGATGTAGGATTGAGCCGGGTTAAGGCTGTAGCCTGGTCCCGTGACTGTGATATTGAGAACGGTAGAGCGCACCTGCATGCCCGCGCTCGCCGTTATGTTTACTCTATAGTTGGTGGCAGAGATGGACGTGGTGGTTGAGAAGTTCAACAGGACGTTGACGGTGCCACCAGCCGGTATCGCCCGGGTGGTCTGGTTTAGGGTTACGGTAGGCCCTGCAGGGACGACTGTTTTAGAAAGGTTGACGGTGCCCTGGAAACCGTTGATGCTCTGGAGGCTGATCGTCGAGTTGATGCTAGACCCTTTCAGTATCCTCGCGTTGAAGGGGTTGGCGTAGATAGCGAAGTCAGGTTGGACGGGTGGGGACCAGAGACTCGTCTGCGTTATCAAGATGTTGAGCTGGGCGGTGACGTAGTAGATGTTCGAGTAGACCTCGGTGATGGTTAGATACAGGAGAATTCCCGTCTGCTGGTCGAAGTCTTCTTCGGACGATACGTATCCTCCTGAGAGGACTTGGAAGGAACTGATGACGTTGACCGTTCGGACAGCCCCGACAAAGACTTTCTCGACAGTTTTGGTGATGGTGGGTGCTTGATTTGTCTCGTAGGCGGCCTCGGGAGCTACCAGTCCCTCAGCGATGACCCAGGGGATAAAGGGCGTATAGTTCCCGTACCCGCTCTGAGTGTTGTAGAGCAAATGGAAGGTGTTCATGGTCCCATTGTTGTAGATCATGGTTTGCCGTAGCGTGACGTTGTTCTGGTTGGCGTTGCTGACAGTGTTCTGGATGGAGGAGACGTTTAGGAAATTGGCAAAAGGGGATTGAGGGTTGAGATTTCCGACCCAGCTAGCACTAACTTGGCCATAACGGATTGTATCTCCCGCATTGACACCAGGCTGGTAGTTGGCCTGAGCCCTCCCAGACGGAATATTAGTTGCGATAAGGCAGAGCAGAACTAGGACTAAGAGGAGGCGCGGCAACCCGCTTTCTAAGTCGATCAATTAGCGAGTCGTCGTTATATCTATTGTATCTAGAACGATGGACGAGAATTACGGGCGCACTTGTGAACGTCAATAGTATATGCAAGGGTCCGCAGTCAAAGCATGCCAGAACAAGTCTCTCGTCTCGATTCCAAGGCAACCGGTCTTGGCGGCCGCTTCCTTGCTTTTCCTGAAAACTCGTGACCTAGCTGGACTTTTCCGCGGTCAGTTTATCCTGGCTCCGCACCTTGTGCAGAAGGTGGCCGAGGAGATATTCTGTGTGCCGCACGTGGGGCAGAGCTTCGTTCCAGGCTGGGCTGTTGTGGTGGGTCCTGTCCACATCGGGCCTGGAGGGGGCTGGGAGATTCTAGCGAGGTTCGAGTAGTAGTAGACGGCCATTAGTATCGGGAATAAGGGTTGGTAGAATGCTGAAAGGATGCCGTTGACCACCGGGCTTGCGATACCGAAGAGCCCGCTGATCGCGCCTATGATGACCGATGCTATGATGACGATTATTCCTAGGACGAGGAACGTCGCGAAAGTCTTGAGCCACCTCTGGCCCACGAGGACACGGCTCCTCCCCATACTCTCGGTTACTCCTTTGTTCTCGATCAGGAGAACGGGAAGTGCGAGGGAGAACATTATCGCCAGGAGGATTCCGGGAACGATAAGAGCGATGAAGCCTAGGAAGACGATGATCCCGACGATTATGCTGAGCGCCCAGATCGAGAGAAGTCTTGAGACAGCGAATCTGATGGATGCTCCGAAGTCAGCCTGTCCCTTCGTGATCTGTTCAGAAGCCAGCTTGATTGCGCTGCCCTCGGCAATTGTAGAGAATACGATATTCACAACGAAGATCACGCCGATGAGCAGAAAAAACGCTACAATCAATGCGGAGAGCCAGCTGGAGACCTGCTGAGGCGTGGGATTGAGAGGAAGAGTCGGGAGGACGAACGCTCGCTGCGCCAGCGTAGTGACGACCTGGACGATCACTCCCACTGCCGCAAACAGAACGAAATACTTGGCGAAGTCTCGTCGGTACACCTCGAAGGTTTTCGAGATAACCTCGCCGAGGCCTAGCTCGCGGCTGATACCCTGCTCCGGTTGCATCGTCATATCAGCTCATCTTGTTATGGGACGCAATCGGACCCGGTATAAAAGCGGAATAACTTCTCAAAGTCGAGAACCAAGTCTATCTGATGTCTTCACCGATCTCTAGGACGGACACTCGCGAACCACGAAACATTTGTGCTTGATAAGGCGTTGGTTATGAGAGGCATCGAGTTTGTGCGGGGATGCATGGTTTATTGGCGTCTTGGGTTAGTCTCAACTAAGCCCTCGTAGCTACACGCGCCCTTGACAGAGGACTTTCAGTAAAGAGGAATACTCGTCCCATTGGGCGCAGGTTGGGAGAATCTGTTTCTAGCACTCTTTCGCAGGGTGAAGGATATGGACGATGCCGTGGCGTTGCCCGATGCGCCTCGGTTCGTAGGCACGCTGATCGAGAGATGTGCCGATGAGGATGTGACTGACCCGTTGGCTGTTGTCGCGCTGGTGGAAAGGACATCGCTGCAACTGTTCACGTTGCCCGCCGAATCAGTCTTCACAATGTATAATTGGTTGTTCGGGCTGAACTGGACTGTCCATCCCACTGCGACGAAGCCACCGTCCGAAGTCAGAGATATCTTCTGGAATTCCCTGGATTGCGTTGTCGCCCCATAGGTCTTCTGCCACTGCACACTTCCACCAGAGTCTGTCCTCACGATCCAGGAATTGTACCCCCCATAGGATGCTCCGGTTAAGTAATACCCGGCAAAGACGTACCCTCCATCAGTTGTTTGACGAACTGAACTGAACTGGCTTGATGCTCCGTTCACGGTGTACGTGTTCGACCATTGCACGCTACCGCCAGAGCTGAGCTTCAGCGCTAGAGCACTCTGGGTGTTGACCCCTCCTACCAGGTAACCTCCGTCCGAGGTCTGTATCACCGAGTAGCCAATCTGTCCGCCGATGCTTCCGGTTGGTACGGGCGCCGTGTACAGAGTCTGCCACTTTACGTTGCCGCCGGAGTCGAACTTTGCGACGAGGATGGTCGGCGGTGAACCAGAGTATCCGGCGAGCACGTAGCCTCCGTCAGAGGTTTGCTGCACCGAATTTCCATAGACGGTGTTCGAAGACCCAAGCGCCTCCTGCCACTGCAGGTTCCCTGAGGAGTCTAGCTTCTCGATCCAAGCCTGAACCGCAGGAGGAGGATACGTGGACTGTGAGGGAGAAGTGTAGCCTGCTACCACGTATCCTCCATCTGCCGTTTGCACGATGCTGTTTGCTTGTGCCTCGTTGAGTCCACTGTAGGAATGCTGCCACTGGACGTTTCCATTTGAGTCAAGCTTGACGACGAGGGCGCATTCGGAGCAGCCGTTGAAGTCTTGGACATCGCCGGCCCAGACGAATCCTCCCTCGGATGTCTGGCGCAGAGCGTAGAGTTGAGTGCTTAATCCTGGGAACTGATACTGTCTCTGCCACTGGAGATTACTGTTCGAGTCAAGCTTTACAACGAGGGCGACATAGCAAAATGTGCTGGAGCAGGAATCCGCTCCGACCACATAACCCCCATCGGATGTCTGCTGAACGTCCTCCGCATACGAGTACTGGAGGGTAGCGATGGCCTTCTCGAAAGTTGTGCCCGATGAGCTTGGTGGAGGCGGAGGCTTAGTTGCCTTATCAGGAGAAACTTGGGCATAGGCAGGAATTATCGTAAGCATCAAAATCACCAAGGCAACTGCGAAGCTGGCTGTCCTGCCGTGGTACATTAGAAAGCAACTACTTTCATAGGACGTATATGAAAGCTGCTATCGCCATAGCTAGTAAAATCCACATACTAAACCGGTTCGATTTTGAACGGATATTCGCGCCAGTCACCGTCCAGAAAAACAACGTCAGCAGTCTGTGAGCCTTGGAGGGATGTCTTGTCCTCGCCCACGTAGGACGTTGATGCGATTGGAGAGATCTCGCAGTTGAAACGCTTCCTCCGCAAGAGCTGCATGCTGAGGGTTCTCTTCAATCGTGTCTACCCGACAGTCAGGTCCTGCCGCAGAAGCCATTATGGCAGCTGTGTACCCATGACCACAGCCCACTTCTAATATTCGTCGGGCATGTGTCAATGATGCGACGACTGCCCATAGAGGGGCCTGCAATGGGTCGCTAGGGTACAGTTCGCAATCCCGCCCGTGCTTACGCCGATGCTGGTTCGACAATCGGTACAGGTCAAGATGAACATCAGCCGACCACCGTAAATTTTCATGAGTGGTTGCCTGGTGCTCTTTTTCAAGAGCTCATCAGCCCTCCTTTAGCCTTAGAGTATTAACCGAATTAGTCCCGAGTGCTCGTTGTATCTTTTGGGCTCGGTCTTTGAGGCCACGCCGTTCACAAACTGCTAGCTGCATCTCCAAGGGTGGGACACGAATAGTGTATCCTCCCCAACGAACTGTTTGAAGCCTAGTTCTTGCCATAGGGCCGAAGTCGCTCGGTCCCCGCTCGTCCACCCACTTTTCCACGTCTCCGACCCACTCTATCCTTGCGTGGGCGAAGGCTCTGCCGAACCATCGGGCTATCCAGTCATGACTCTCCTGAACTGGCTCAACAAGCCAGTCAGATATCGCTCGTCCAAGCTGCTGGGCCCCGCTACTGTCAGTGATTACGTCGAGATCCCTTGGGACCAAGTCGATCCCCTGCACAGCTAACGCCCCGCTGCCCGCGAGCCACCAATCAACACTATTTCCAGAGGCTCGTTCGAGAAAACTCAGCAGAGCTTTGTCCCAGGGCACAGGCTTTGCGCCTGCGGCTTGTAGAATCATCTCTTCTGCACAGAAGACAAAACGTGCAAAGATCTGACTCAGATGAGGCGTGTCGGCTTCGAAGACTCGAACGAAGCCTTCGTCCCTCTCAACAAGACCTAGGTCCTTAGCCGCTTTGTGGTATGCCGGGTCTAGGTCCGATACAAGAAAGTACGTCTTACGACCCAAAGTCTTCCGGCTGATTCTCAAATACTTCCTCCAACCTCTTGAAACTCAACGTGGTCGCTCAAAGACCCGATACGTTCTATACTGACCTTTGCGGCGATTCTACCCAGACACCCCAAAATCTACAGCGCTTAGACAGAGAACTTGGCCGACTCTCCGCCTGTTTAGAACGAAGAGCGCTGAGACGGCTTCATTGACTTCGAACCACTTTTCGCATGATCCACTTGCTTGCTCCGAGAGCACCGAGCGGATGGAATCCGAACTCGGTGAACATTGAGTGAGTTCCACCCCACAAGAATGAGCTTGAATATGGTTTCCCTCGTGTGTCGATTGGATATCCGTCGACGGTCCCGCCTCCCTCGCTCGCGATCATCCGCAGCGCGCCTTGCAACGCTACCCTCGAAACTCCCTCTCGCCTATGGTCGCGGTCGACGAAGAAGCATGTAATCCTCCAGTCAGGCGGGGCCACATCCAGTTTGCTGTAGCCTTTCATTCGGCCCGGGAGCTCGAGAGGGGGTCCAAACTGACACCACCCAACAACATCCGACCCATCATAAACAAGGGCAGCATGGGACCTATCCGCTCGAACAAGCTTCTCTTTGAGAGCCCTGTGCTTTCCAGCCCACTCTTTCTCCTCGCTACGCTTTAGATGGAAGGCGGTGCACCAGCAACCACCCCACACACCGTTATGCTTCTCAGCAACTCGGGCAAAGTCGGGCCATGTCTCTCCTCCGAGCTCTCTGACTAGAAACCGCGCCTTAGGCTGTCTGCCTTGCGTCGTGCGAGACGCTATACGGTCCTCTGAGGTCACACCTCGGCCCGTCAACTTTTTCATAACTAACTGCCCCCCAAGCTATGTAAGAAAGGGCCGACCCCAAATCGCTAGGATGCTCCGCAGTTCTTAATTGGAACAGAGTGACACGTTAGTTTGGCTCGGACGCGTGAATGCGAAGAAATGTCACGATCACACTTGTAGTCGTGATATTCCTATTGTTCTTCATAATTGCTCCCGTTGTGCCTCTGGGATGGCCATCCGGAACATATCAAGGGTCTTCAGTATGACTGTCCTCCCGGCGATAATAGGATTCAGGGTCTGCCGATACCATACACCATATCGATTTCTTATGCCATCTTCAAAGTCGGATTCATCTATGATCAGCAGTTGAATCCGCCGCTGGCTTTCGAAACCGGTTCGACGATCCATCTTCCATGCAATATCTGAATTTGCGGGTATGGCTCAACCTCTAGTGGCTCTTATTAGGAGAGCAAACGAAAATTGCATTCTGTCTACCCCATGAGCGAAACTGATTTGCACGAGATTTCGAAACCGATGACTGAAGAACAGATCAGGAGAATAACGGTCGGCCCAACCCCGAAGCAGATGAGCGGGAAGGTTGACCTTGTCGACTATGATCCAGCATGGCCGGTACTATTTACCCGGGAGAACGAGCGAATCAAGTCGGCTCTAGGCTCGAAGGCTCTTTCCATAGAGCACGTGGGCTCGACCTCAGTACCAGGGTTTCCCGCGAAGCCGATCATCGACATACTGCTCGTGGTAGAGAGTTCGGCAGACGAGAAATCGTATCTCCCCGCGCTCGAAGCGGCTGGTTATGTGCTCAGGATACGAGAGCCTGACTGGCACGAGCATCGAATGTTCAAGGGTCCGGACACGAACATCAACCTTCACGTGTTCAGCAAAGGCGATGACGAGATAGAAAGGATGCTGATTTTCAGAGACTGGCTCCGAGAGAATCCGACTGACAGAGACTTCTACCTGAGGACGAAGCGAGAGTTGGCTCAGAAGGATTGGAATTTCGTCCAGAACTACGCTGACGCAAAGTCCAAGGTGGTCGAATCTATAATAGCGCGAGCACGTTCGTCAAGACAGAACCGTACCGTCACATGACGGTGAGCGCCTTAAGTCTCAGTTCCATCCCTTGTATAGTATATGACGTACTACGAGTTGAGTTTCAAGCTTCAACACGATTGTCCTTACAGCCATTTCTCTAAGAATCACCCGTCAGCAGTAATCTCCCACTGGTGCAACTGGAGCCGTGACGTCCTGGAAATCTTCCACAGAGACTTGCGGAGTAGGCGTGTCCAGCAAGAGATTCGAGAGATGTTCAAGTCAATCGACTCGAAAATTATTCGTACCTCCCGGACCATTTCCAATCTTCAGGTTGTAATCCAACACTGCGCCTGCGACAAACTGCCACCGCCCACCCTTCCAACAATAGAGAAACGCAACTGTCTGAACCTGCAGCCAATGGTTTACACGGATGGGTGGGAGTGGTATCACGTCGTCGCTTTTTCCCAACGAGACATAAAGAGCCTATTCCGGGACTTGAAACATTGCAAAGTCGAAGTAACCTCGCGCAGGTCAATTTCCGAGGAATTCGTACATGACAACCTTCTCATCTCCACCAGTTCCCTTTTGGGCGATCTGACTCGGAAGCAGACCAATGCCTTGCTGATAGCACTCGACAATGGCTACTACAACCTTCCTAGACGTGCAACTGCATTGGAAATATCGAAGAGACTCGGAATTCCCAGAACCAGCTTTGTGGACCATCTTCGCAAAGCTCAGAACAAAGTGATTCAAGCCGTTGGCCCCTATGCACGATTGCACTCCGCCGAATCTGGGCGCTGAGTGGTAAGGAAACCGGCAAGTGACGGCAGCATACTTATGAGAATCGCACGACGTTATCACATACATGCTAGAGCAACTTGTAAAATCGGACGAAGGTAAAGTCCCATGGAAGATTACTGGGCTCGGTGCTGAAGGACCCTTTCCTGAACTGAAGGAGAAGCTTGCGCTCTTCGGCCAGTTTGTGGGCGACTGGCAGATAGTTGAAGATAGGTACCTGAACAACGACGGCACCTGGATCAAATCGAGAGGTGAACTACACGTAAACTGGATTCTGGAAGGCCGAGCCCTCCAAGACACATTCATGACCTTCGACGAGAAGACTCATAGACTGATTCCCGATGGGACTACGCTAAGATATTACGACCCTAAAATCAACGCGTGGCACGTAGTCTGGTTCTCACCGATGCAAGACGCCATAAAGACGCTAGTTGGCCGAAAGGTCCGAGACGAAATCGTACTTGAACGAACGACCGACGAAGGCTACCTGGTTAAGTGGATCTTTTCAGACATTGCCTCAAGTTCATTCAGATGGCACTCTGAAGAAAGCCGTGACAACGGAAAGACATGGACGCTCAGAGAAGAGATGCAGATTCAAAGAGTAGGCGAATAATACAAGTCTACGCACAGTTCACTCGAAGGAGGGCTTGAGGATACAGTGGCGAAGTATACGCTGGGATGTTGCCTGATTTGGTTGCAGTTCCTGCAAAAGTAGGTTTGGTCAGATGCTCTTATTGCTGACTAGGAGTCAGGCCATTACGCTGGGCGTCGAAGCCATTTCTGGTTTATTGCTTGCCAGTGGTACAAACCTCTTCAGTTTGGCAACGCCAGGTGTTCGTTCAAGCCTGTTCACAATCCTCGCTGACACTTCGGGATTGTGAAGGCCCGATTTCTCCAGGTACTCAGCCACATCTCTTTCGAGCTGTTCCAAGGCGACCGGACCATTGGTCAATAGAGAGATTGCAACTCCATGTTTGGTCTGCCTGACCTGGTACTCGACCACACTGGGATAATGCTCGAAAACGGACTCGAATACGACGGGGTGAACAATGACCCCGCCCTGGTAACTGAACATGTCCTCTAGTCTTCCTTGGATGTCGTCGATTCGGTGTAGATTTGAGCCGCATGCACACTTTTCGTCGGCAAGAAGCGTGACTTGATCAGTAATCTCGTAGCGAATGAGAGGTAGTGTTTGGTTGAATAGGTTGGTGAGGTATATCTTGGCTGATCGCGTACCAGGAGGAACAGGGTTTCCATTTTCATCTACGACCTCGACGATCTGCAGATCCTCGTTGAGATGCATGCCTTCGCCCTTGCCGCAGGACCAGGACAGACATCCGCCCTCCGAAGTAACCCAAAAGTTGGTTACAGATAGCCCCCATGTGTCGCGCACGGCGTCCCGGATGTGAGGCAGGAGGGGCTCAGCTCCGGAGGCGATCCTCTTGGGCGCAATGTGTAGCCTGCCAGCCCTAGCCTCCAGGGCAAGCTGGTATAGTATCGACGGGTAGGCGGACAGGCTCTCGGGTTGAACCGAGTTCAAACCCTCAACTATTTCTCGGATCGATAGAGTGGCTGGATACTCTCGGTCTACGAACGGGTAAGCAAGAGAATTCACTACGGCGTGCGACATGTGGGATGCAATGTCAGCATATACACTCACAGCTCCGCCTTTAGATTGCGGTTTTCCTGCCTTCTTCTTTTTCGTTTTCGAGTTTACAAACCCCTTACCTATCGGACGGAAAGACAGGAGACGCCATAGCAACGGGTTGATCGGAAGGAACGCGTGTCTGAATGAGAGAGTAGACGTGGCCCATTCGTCCCAATCGTATACGTAGACCCCTCTGAAGCCACTGGTTCCCCCAGACGCGATGACGTGATATTCGTCAAGAAGATACCGGTCTTCTCGTAGATTTGAGACATGTGCATTGACCATTTCTAGAGTGAGACGTTTGTCGGTGATTATCTGGTCAAAGTTGGCCATCAGGTCAGCTTTCGTCATCACGGGTAGTTTCTCAAGGTCCGCCTCTGTAAAGGAGTCAGCATCGACATCCCTCAGACGGTCACGGTGCCATGGCGACTTCTCTTTTGCAACATTGATCAAAGAACGAAGACGCTGTTGTCGCTCCTCTCTGATACGTTCCCCGGGCCATTTGACACGTTTGACGTTCTCCGGCATGCGTGCGAGAAGGTCGGAGATGTGCTGGCGCCGGAGGGCTTCGTAGTGAGAGGCGTCCGCGACAAGAGTTGAATTGATCGTCTCAGATCTTTGAGTTTCCATTACCGCAAGACCCTAATCTATTCATTTAGTGTTATCGGATGGCTTTATGTTTGGGGCGTACCCGTTTTCCGCTCCATGCCGCGATAGAGTTGGAGCGCCTGGGTCAGCCGGTGACGCGCTTCGGGAGTGTAGGGCTCGCATTGAAACATGATGTGCTGCACGCCGAGTTCCTCATAGCCACGCATTGCCGCCGCGAGCTCCTGCACCGTACCCGTCAAGGGATTCTCGAAGAAACTCGGTTTCTTCGCTTGGAGATCGGAGAACCAGAGGCCGATGAGCGCCGTGATGCCAAGCGTCGCCGGGTCGCGCCCGATCTCACGGCACGCGGCCTGGATCTTCGCGAGCCGTCCGGCTATTGTTTCAGGTTTACCCATGTAGCCAGTGTTCCAGAGGTCCGCATACCGTGCCGTCAGCTTAAGCATGCGTGGACCTTCTTCGCTTCCCACCATCAACGGCGGCCCTTCTGGCCGCGGACCGCGCGGCACGATCTCGCAGTTTCTCGCCTGGTAAAACTGTCCCGCGAAATCGACATGCGCCTGATGCAGCAGTGGCTTGAGGATCTGCAAGGCTTCTTCGAAGCGGTCCACGCGATGATCGAAGGGCAATCCGAACGCCTGATACTCTGGCTCGTTCCATCCCGCGCCTACACCCAGGATCAAGCGCCCGTGGCTCACCTCGTCGACGGTCGTCGCCATTTTCGCTAGGATCGCCGGATTGCGGAAGGAATTGCACGTCACCAGCGTGCCGATCTCGACGCGCTTTGTCGCTTCGGCCAGCGCAGCCAGCATGGTCCAGCATTCCCAGATTCCCCGGGTCGGCTCACCAGGATTGCGGTAGAAGAGATGGTCAGGGACCCAGATGCTATCGAAGCCATCTGTTTCCGCCTGTTGCGCGACTGCGCGGATCATATCGTGGGGACGCTTGTTGTTGTTTTCGCGGTCGTTCGCTGTGAAGACCAATAGCCCAATCTTCACGGGTTACTCACTCGAGCCGGACAGCCCACGCCCTAAAAATCTAGAAGGGGGGGAGCGAACGTAAGTGATGGTAAAGGGACGGAGAGAATCTACGAATCTGCTATCAGACATGGGACGAACGGGTATCAAGGGTGACCCGGGATGTTCCTCGTCGAGACATTGCCCTCGGATCCTTTGGATTATGTTTGGAGGGGCTTGTTGCTGAACAGGAGGCTTCTCAGCAACGACCCACGTACTGTTCTAGTGCAAAGTCTCAGAAATGGGTGGCTCATCGATAAAAAATTGGCGGACGATGATTACTTGAGTTTTGCCCCGCATGAATCGCAGAACTTCGATCCCTGGCGGGCCGCGTGACCGCATTTTCGACATATGGTGCCCATAGGTGATCCTGCAGCGGGTCCGAAGGGAGCGTTTGCAACAGGTCCTGTCGAGAATGGTGTTTGATATCGCGCTATGTTCGACTGGATAACTCCGTAAGCCTTCTCCGCATCTGAATTGGGCAAGTTCTCCAGAACAAACGGCTTGCCCGTTGATTTGAGCTGGCTTTTGATGGACGACCTGAGCGGACCCTTGTCGAGAGTTGGAGTCACCAGATCAGTGTAGAGGTAAGCTGGACTGTGTCTCCTCCCAAGCAGACGATTGGTCTCTCGAAGGATTATCCGCTCGTTGGTAAGGACCACCGAGTCCACATTGATCCTAGGATGATAGATCTTTGTCTTAATGAAAAGCTGGACCTCTTCGCCAGGTCCAAGTCCCTTAATGACGTCGCGGGGCAGGTTACCCATTTAGCCACTTCACGCGCTGGATACCCTGTGAAAATATAAGCCTTTATCATTCAAATTTTATCCGAGACAGATATCAATGTCTACTATTTTCACTCCAAAGCCGAGCGGGCTGTCGACTTTTTCTCAAGCCGGATATCCGGACCCTTCGTAGCTCTCAGCAAGGGAGCCCAGCGTTCGAATTCAGGAATTGGACCATCGCCTGCCTGGTTGGAGCTTGTCCTAGGAAAATTCGGCCCTTCGGATGTACGTGCCTGGCTCTGTCATGGACCTTCTTCTCGTCTCTGCCATGAGCCACGACCCTGCCATCGACCATGGCGATGTACTGGCCCCCAAACCAGCTGACCATGAAGACCGATCTCGCTGTGAAACTCGGGTAAGACCTTCCGTCTCCCGCCGTCATGGCAAGACCCCGAGACTAGTTTGCTCACTAGTCCCGATATTAGCTATATCCTATCGTACCGGGTAGAACTCGGCACATGGGGGCTCTTGTTACAAAGAGAATCTAAGCGGCCGAGAGTGTGACCGAGCACCTCGGTGGGACGTGGACTCATGAGTAAGATAGTGGCCAGTAAGATATTGGGCATTCTTCTCATACCGATTGCGGCATCCGGAGCTTTTGCTGGAGGTTTTGCTGCAATGTACGCTGTCCCTGACCACTACAGAGGTTCGACTGGACCCGTTGGTCCGACAGGCCCCACCGGGGCTACTGGTTCTACTGGAGCCACGGGTGCAACGGGTCCAACCGGACCCACTGGCACGACTGGTGCGACCGGCCCCACTGGTCCTGCTGGCACAAACGGCACAAACGGCGTGAATGGAACAGACGGAAAGAACGGCTACAATCTCACTGTCTATTTTAGGGACTATCCACTGATCGGAAATATCACTGCTCGAAATTCTGCCACGGCATCCTATCTCACGCTTCTAGCAGTCAACGCGACAAGTCCCAACTCGCTCTCCCTCCTAATCGTGCCAACCGGTACTGGTGGTCCAACCTGGACCGCGTTCAACGCCGCAATTGCAACATTCACCAACGTCACAACTCAATACAAGTTCCAGGCAGAACAGCAATGCGCCAACTATTGCTATCTTGACGGCGACAGACAGCTTATCCAGATAACCTTCGCGTTCAGCCTGGTCGCCTTCAACCCTGGGCAGAACTACACTATCGAGCTTCAGGGCACCACCTCGACCAGTCTCACGCTCGACTCCATCTACTCTTTCACCCTGCTCCCGAATCCTCCCCCTCCTAGCCCAACATGCACCGAAACCCTCAGCATGGAATTGTACACCTTTTCGTCAACCAATAACGTAACGCTGTATCTCCGAAACACTGGGATCTGCAATGTTTCCCTAGTAACTTACTATGTAGTAGACGGCAGCGGGGACCAGTACGCTCTAGTAACCTGGTCAGGACCCACAATCACGCCAAACAACGTCAAAGCGACAACCATCTTGATTGGTTCCGCTTGCCCTAGCTGCACTCTATCCGGCACAGCTTTCAGCTTCCAAACAGGATCTTCATACACAATCGTCATAGTCACTTCGAGGAGTAACCAGTTCACTTTCACTGTAACGAAGTGAGTGTGTGGACACGCCGCGCACGGCTTAAGCAGGTGAAGGGCTCTCACGCAAGCGGAACTGTCGACCCACACAGGCAACAACAGTTCGGCGATGAAGAGATAGGTCGCTTGGTTATCTAGTGATCCTTAGTGTTCGCATGCCCCAGACTCTTTCGACGGTGTAGAGTTTGACCTCGCTGATTATGAGGGGAGTCTTCATGGACCGCATGTTTTGAGGCGTGAACTCCATGTAGAAGGGTAGGCCGGGCGTGTTCGTGTAGAGTGCGCGGTCGACCATGTAGAGCCTGTTGAAGTCGCTGAGGCTGTTGCAGACGAGTGCTTTGATGCGAAGAACCTCCTCGCTCACAGTGTCCAACTGAACCTGATCTGTGTATCCGCAATCTAAGACGCGCAATTCGCCTGTAGGACCTTGGTTAAGCCTCATGTCTCAACCAGCCGAGCCTTTGACTTCGCGCTGATCCTCGGTACTAGAATGTGCTTTCCAGCTTATAATCTGTATCGCTACACGCGTCCGACAAGTGGAGTATCCATCAGACACTAGCCGCCGTTGAAGGAACTTCACACCAAGCGCATCAGATCTGGTCAGTCTGTTTGTGTGCTCATTTGCTGAGCGAGGTCTTTCCAGGCTGATCGAACATGACGACATCAGTCGCCGACGGTGGAGGCGAGGCTCTGTGCATCTTGCGATAGCCGATGAATAGAAGGACTAGCCCAGTCGCCAGAATTGCTAGGCCTGTTCCGAGGAGGGCAGGGTTAGAACCGTCTAGGACCCAGGACACTTGAACATTCTGGACTTGATCTGTGAAGCTTGCTCCGTGCTCTAAGACCAGGTAGTAGTTGCCGGGTGAGAGAACCGAGGCGGAGAAGCTGCCGGTGCTTCCTGACGTGCTGAACATGCTGTCGGTAGTCTGGCCAGACTGGTAGGCAGTCTGCTGCTGTTGGTTGAATATGTAAAGGGTGATAGAGTTTCCACTTGTTTCCGAAAAAGTTCCCGAGATCTTGCCTGCCTTGAGGATGTTAAAGGTAATTCGATAGTAGTGGTTCGCTCCTATATTGATGCTGGCGGCTTGGTCTCCCGAGACCGTGGTGGCTGGGAGGACGATGTAGAATCCGATTATGAACATGATTCCGCCCAGCGCGATGAGAGCTCTGAATACTTTCAGAGGCTAGCTCCAGCCATGACTGATTGAAAACGTGGCGGCGAGAGGGCGTTCTGGTAGACGTCCTGGACCTTCTTGGCGTAATCATAGTGAATCTGCTTCCTGCCTGCGCCCTCCTGCTTCCGCTGTTTCAGATGAACTCCCGGAGGGATAAGCTGGCCTTTCAGCTTCTTGCCCTTGCCTTGATCGGTCTGGTAGAGAAACTCCAGCCAGTAGACGGGGCCGATGAACCTCTTCTTCATTCGAATCCCCTGCAAGGATTCGTGAGAAATCGTCAGGTTCTTGCTGTCGATTGCAAGGGACTGGGGATCTGCTTGCGCATAATCGAAAGACCTGCTCTTCGCCGCGGCTCCGGCAATAAGTGCGCCCGCGGCACCACCTAAAGCGCCGCCTATGCCGGCTTTGGACTCCTTCTCGAGCACCAGAATGGAACGTTTGTCAGTAACTAGAAGCGCGTACTCCTTGGGGCCCCACTTTCCCTGGACGAACAGTCGAGGAATCAGTCCCACTTTACGCTCATTCGAAATCATGTTTAGCACAAGACCGTGGTTTCAAGCTACTCCGAGCATCTATTTTTGTTTAGCTGAACCGGCTCGCTTCTCGGAACAAGGTTAGCACGAAATGTAGCCGGGAGCGACATTCTCCCTTCGAACAGAAGGTGGCGCCGCCGAGAGGGTTCGAACCTCTAGCCGCGCCTTTCTAGATGGCGCTCTGACCAACGGGTTGCTGCAGTGGATTTCTTTAACAGCTTCAGCCTCAGCTTTCGGCTGAGCCCGCTGCTCTACCACTGAGCTCGCGCCCTCCATTTCTGGAGAACGGCGGCCCGACGGACGGCCGGCGGCATTCGCAACCGAGCCAAGTTCGTTTATTAAAAGATTGAAAAAGCGTCCTAGCGGGTGACGCTGAGAGAGAACTGAGTGTTCCTCGCGGAAACCAGAACTACGGTGTATACTTGTCCCTGGGAGAACGTGAAGGCTGTGCCGGTACTCGTGCAACTTGAACCGCATGCCGAAGAAATCAGAATGGTCGCATTCGCCCATCCGGTAGGCGAGAACGGCCCTGGTGCCGACGACCAGCTCGTCCTTGCGTACTGATTTCCTGAGTCATCTTTGACATAGTAGGAGGTCAGCGTGATCGGAGTGCTTCCCGTGTTTCTAACGTACAGGTTAACGGCGCTGTTGCTCGAGGGAAAGGAGGCATACTCGAGGCTGATATTCTCCGTCGCCGTCTTAGGCGCGATCAGCAGGGCTCCGAACAGACCGGTCGCGTAGGTGAAGACCATCACTGATGCTATTACGACAATGACGACCATCATAAGTGAGGCAATTATCGTGTCTATGCCCCGTGTGTTCTTGAGGAATCTCCGTTCTCGCAAGTTGCTTGCCCCTACCGTTCTCACTAGAGGGTGGGGAGACCCTTCGTTCAAGCTTGTATCGTTACCATGAGAGATTCTTCACGGTTACACTCAGCGACAACCCGTCTGACTCGACACTCATTTGTTCACCGATCATTCCGCCAAAGCATTAAAACTCGAATTGTTACGAATCTTGCTCGGGGCCCGTAGCTCAGCCAGGTTTCCTGATCAGGACTGAGAGAGCGGCAGGCTCATAAAAGGTCTAAGACACCTGACGGTCCCCGGTTCGAATCCGGGCGGGCCCACCAACTTAGGGGAGTGAATCTCTAGCCTTCGGATGGGTGAGGGCTGCTTTCTTTGAGCGGTTCCTTGATGTGTTGTGCGAAGGCCTTGATCACGCCTCTAGTTTCCAGCTCGTCGCGTTCCTCTGGACTGCTGTAGATCGTGGCCTCTGAGCTTCCCGCTAGCGAGAGCTTCACCCTAGACGCGTGCTATGGTTCAGCGACTCCGACATACACGATAGTCCTATTGGCAGAACCACAAGCCTAGACGGTCAACCTTTATGGCATAGCCCCAACCACCTCCAAAATACAAATGCGCGCTCTTGCCATCTTCCTTGTCACACTTTCCGCCATGATATTCTCGGCAGGACTCATCCAGCCCACCCGCGCTGTCAGCAATCTCTTCAGCCACGTTGTGATCATCGCAATGGAAAACCAATACTACAGTGATGTGATAGGCAATCCCAGAGCACCATTTATCAATTCGCTCGCGTCGCTCGGTAGTACCACTTCCAACTATCATAGTTACGGTCAGGGAATCAATAGCACTAAGTGCTCGGCGGGATGTTACCAGGCGTTTACTGCCGGTCAGGTAATAGGCGCAAATGGATGGTGTCGAGGAGCCAACAGTCCATGCACAACTGCCGCGAATATCGCCGGGCAAATGCAATCAGCAGGGCTTCAAACCGCTATGTTCTGCGAAGACGCATGTATACGTGGCGCAGACCACTTCCCGTGGATAGGTTACACAAACACCTGGAATAGGTGTGTCTATGATACGGCGAACTATGGGAAATTTGACTGTAACGGTCAGACCGGAACTTCAGGCAACCTTCTCTTCAACAGCCAAAGTTCCAATAGCGGCGTATTCAACAACGTTACTTCGAATGCTGGCAACACCGCATTGACAGATTACCTCAACGGATCCAATCCTGCGCAGTTTATCTGGTTCACGCCATCCGACGCCCACAATATGCACTGGCCCGATAGCAATGTTACGCAGGGTGACAAGTATCTCAAAAGTCTGCTTGTCGGCACCGGATCGGTATCCAACCCGTCGCCCGGCACGGTCCTCTCAACAAATCTGTTCAGACAGTCCAGTACGTTCCTCTATCTCTGGTGGGATGAATACGATCCGTCGCCCAATGTCGAGTACGGTTCTATGATCAAGGCCGGCTACGTCTCAACCGGCGGCTATACGGAATATCATTCGCTTCACACTATAGAAGAGAACTGGGCACTGCCTTACCTGACGAGTGTAGTCGCAGGCGATACTTCTATGACCGATCTTTTCAACCCTAGCGTCCCGCTGACGGTCATCTTCACAGACACTCCATCAAGTCCAATCGTAAACCAGAGCGTAGCATTCGCCAGTAGTGTAAGTGGCGGTATGGCACCGTATAGTTATTCATGGAGTTTCGGCGATGGTGAAACATCGGCGGCCGCCAATCCGACCCACACATACACATCGAACGGCACAAAGAATGTCCGGCTAATGATTACAGATGGCACAAGCCATCAGGCGAACCAGACTCAAATCATCAATGTGGCTCCTCCGGCGGACTTCACCCTTAGCGCAACGCCTATGCAGTCTGTTGACGCTGGGGCAGCCGCAAATTACACCGTTACCTTGACTCCGGTGAACGGTTACACTGGAATCGTCAACTTGACAGTATCATCATCTCCAGTGGGACCTATGTGCTTCTTCACACCATCTTCACTATCGCTGGCTCTTTCAAGAAATTCCATCATGTTATGTAGAGGCTCAGGAGGCCAATACAACATCACCATCGCAGCGACAAGCGGCTCCTTGACCCATTCCATGTCTGTCACCTTGACTGTACGTGATTTCCGCATAACTGCAAGCCTCCTGTCGCTGACACTCTTACCAGGCGAGACTCGGAATACGAACATAACGCTGACCAGCATTCAAGGACTGTCTGGAAACCTAACCGTTTCTTCAAGCTCATTTCCCGAAGGACTCGGGCTAGACCCTGCCTCTAAGATTATCAACCTAATGACAGGCGGTATCGCCTTCCTCAGCCTTGCCATCTTCTCGACGGGTTCAACAGCTCCGGGAAATTACAACGTGAACGTCACCGCTACATCGGGCACAGTTTCGCACTTCGTCTTCGTTTCAATAACCGTAACTGACCCCAGCGTCGGTGGCACGACTATAGCAGTAGACAAGCTACGTCTATTGCTGCCCTACTTAACTCTACTAACACCAATAACAGCCTTCATCGGCCTTCTCGTAGGATTTGCCAGGAAGAAGGAGGCAACCAGGCAACAGCAAGAGAATACATGGTCGGAGCAAGCCTGTCAGTGAGAAGATCCCGCAAGGGCAGCATTGAGCGTGCGATCGTTCACAGGCCTCTGTCTCTTTCTGAAGTAGTGTCCTAGACGATTCATGATCGACTAGTTCTTGGGTGGGATCTAGTAATTTTCGAATCACAGGCACGACTTACAGACTCGAAGTTGTGATAATGTGCGTAGCCCTCTGGGATTGCGGTCGTACAGAAGTGCCCCACTGGCGATTCTAGCTGTCGCATTACTTTTTCCGAGTCATTTACAGACTGCTAATTAGCGTGTTTCCGATGGACGAGAATGTCACGTTGACAATGAGCACTCAACCCGATAACGGCGGAATTACTATGGCACTCGATCCCGCAATCCTGATCAAAAAACGATCTCAATATTCCCTTCGCCAAATTGACCATCGACTGCAACAAGCCCGGCATGTATGCCATCAATGTCTTCGAATCTAACAACTACACAGTCGTGTTTCCCGTGAAGGTCAGCCCGAGAGCCGGCTTCACAGTGACCGCAAGTCCTTCGTCGCTGAGTGATTGCGTTGGTACCTATCCCCTCAACTCAACCATAACGGTCCAGAGTGCGGGCAAGTTTGCAGGCACAGTTGACCTGATACTTACTATGTTTCCTAACGAGTCTTCCGAGCTTCAGTGTTGGCTTTCTTCCACACAAGTCACGATCTCGACCCCTGGGGGGCTGCGACATCGACGTTAACTTGCATACGCGGGAACACTCTTGGTGGCGGCTTCTTTGGGGTCGTCTCAGCCACCTCCGCACAGAATGTGGAGAAAACAGACACGACTTACCTCTTCATTAGACTTGAAGGTCCTTGACTGACCCAGCCGCGGTACCGTACCGAGTACGGTAACGCCGATTTCCACGCTCAAAATAGACGTCGGGGAAAGTACGGTACGTACTGTACCATTCGTCCAAAATGAGCGAATCGAGCCCGAAAGGTTGAGACTCTGGTGCGTCCGGGCGGCCCGCCTCTCCGATGGCCTAGCGGGTGAAGAAGATGAGCGCCAGGTGGATCTAAGCGCCACCAATGCGAACTGCACTTCCGGATTCACAATCTGACAATTGTAGGGATATACCGCCAGATCTGCGCATTATGGTAGCCGGAGCAGTTCTTCGGCCCGAGGCTCGTGGAATCCGAGTGCGAGATTCTTCTTCGTTCGATAGTTGAAAAAGAGGGGGAGCAGCCCTTAACTCCTGAGGCCCACTCCCCCCAGGGGTTGAATCCGGGCGGGCCCATCAAAAAAAATTCAGCGAATCCTTCCTATCTAGATACCAAAGATTACTATCACTGGATTGACAGAACGCGAGCTGCATCTCAATTAGCGGCCTATATTCTACCATCTTCTGGACGATCATTACGTGAAGTGTGGCACGACAATGTCGCTAGGGGTGGCATTGTTACCGCTTCAATCTGACTCAGAGAATATTCCGAGAATTATCCCTGGACACCGAGACTCCAGTCTGAGCAAAGGCGATGCTCTCCACCACGCATTCCGCCAGTCGTAGGCGGTTCGACGCCAACCTGACAATATCCGCAGACACAGCCAGTGACACAACTTTGCGGCAAACTACACGCAGTTGTGAGTACCAAGAGACTGGGCAGCGGAACATGGTAAAAGACTAAACGACTAATTGAACTTGAAGTATGTCTAGACTATTTCCTTCTGTATGAGTTTTCCGTAACTTAGTTCAGGAACATATTTTCTCCCTCGCTTAAGAGAATGCTGTCCCCTGTGTGCGGTCGAGCGCCGAGGAGGGGCGCAGTGAGATAAATACCCAGCGAGTAGGAGGAAGAAAAAAATTCGATCAGTGAGGGTCATATACCTAATCGGCTTGATGATTCTTGGTCTCTCTCCATTTGCGCCTTCTGTTGTCAGGGCGACTGATTTCTCAGTGTCGTCGGTGCACGCAGCAGGATTCTATACCGGGGCAGATGCTGACCTTCGAAACTGGGGTCGGATGGCCTCCGAAACCAAGCTGAGCCAGGAAGCGGCTTACCAGAGCGGACCGACGATCTATGGTCCAAACAGACCCAACATTTACGGCGATGTGATGGCTCGAGACAATAATGATGCTTCGGGGTTCGCCTGGTTGAAGACCGTCAGGCAAACCGTGACGATCACGGATAGTCAAGGTCAGGCCCTAGATTCGCAACGCTTCGGAAATCTCGGGTACATGGAAAGCCCCCAGGCCACCAATGAGATTGACTGGCTGTCGGTTGGCACAGAAGTGTACAATTTCCTCGGCCAATTTGCGGACCTACCCTCGGTACCAGACCTGACAAAATTCAAGACGACAACTCCTAGTGGAATTTTTCCTGGGTCAAACTCTATCTCGGCACAATACAACGACCCAAGCGACAATAGCGGTCCCACTGCCAAGGCAGTAAACTTCCGGTACCAACCAGACTTTACTCATCCTGACATTTGGACGGTTAGCATATCAAACCATGCCGAGCAATGGTATTGCAACCAATCATTCTGCGCCTCAACCGCCCAATGGTCTTATGGCGGAGACACGAGCTACTCGTTTCCCTACGTTTACGAGAGCGATGCCAACAGTGGAAATGATGCAAGCAACGTCATTGCTGGTGCCTTCGGGGTAGGATTTGCAAGTTACAATGGAATACTTCAAGGGGCAGACGATCAGGACTGGTATCAATTTCAGGCAAACTCGGGACAAGCCGTCACAATAAGCATGACCCCACCAACGGGCGCAAACTTCGACATGAAACTATACGATCCCAGCGGCAACTATTTCTCGGGATCCTTCAACGCGCAGGGTCAACCGGAGTCCATAAGCTTCAACGCTCCCGTTTCAGGTCTATGGAGGCTGCAAGTGTATCTTGTTAGCGGCTTCGGAACCTACACCTTTTCCGTCAACAACCCGGACTTCACAATTCAGGCGAATCCGACCACTCTGAGCCTTCCAGCCGGTGTAATGGGCACCTCAACGATCACCGTCACCAGTATGAGTGGCTTTAGCGGCAGCGTATCCTTGTCGGTGTCCCCGCCACCCCCCACAGTCGGCTACGGCGGTCCCGCCTTCAGCGTGACGTTGCTCCCTGGCACCCAGGCCAGCACCACACTTTACGTCTATACCGACTATACAACACCACAACAGACTTTTACCGCAACGGTGACAGCAACGTCAGGCTCACTGTCTCACCAGGCAAACGTGGTCGTGACGGTGGGACCTCATCCACCCCCACCGAGTTACGTTCCCCCGGCTGTTTTCAACGGGGTGGGTAGCCAGATAACGGTCTGTGTTGGGTCTTCGGTTTCAGTGGGAATCACGCTATCAGCGAGCACTGGCCTCCAAGGTTCTGTTTCAGTGGAAGTCCGTAAAGACATAGTGGTCTACTCCGACCAGACACTGACGACTCTCTCAAAGACCGTCATTCTTAGCTCGGGCAACAACGCCATTAACATGGGGTCTTTCCAGGCCAACGACCTGACTGGAGGCAACTGGGGTGACGTGAGACAGTACTTCATCAAAGTGTCCTGGGCGGGGCAGCTCATCTACGACCCTACAGATCCTAATTCAAGAGAGTGGGTCCAAACAACATACTGCTCCAGCGGTGGTGGCGGAGGCAGTGTCCCGCAAGGGACGCTGATTACCATGGCCAACGGGAACAACGTGCCTGTCCAGAATCTCAGGGTCGGGGACGAGATGCTTGGCTATGATACAACGCTCAGCCGCTTCACCGTTTCCAAGGTAACTTCAATAGCGATAGTAAGCACAAGCAACATGTTGATTATCAATACAGAGTCGGGAACCCCCTTCAGGGCGGACGCGAATCCTCACCAGACATTGTGGGTTAGGAGAACAGACGGAAGTGTCCTCTGGTTGCCCGTCACGAAACTCCTTCCTGGGGACTCTCTCTTTACCCCAAATGGATGGTCTAAAGTCACAAGAGTAGAGTTTGCTCCGGCAGGAACACACGTGATGTTCGACATCGTTGCCACAGAACCATACTTCGCCAGCGGCTACCTAGACCCAATATACAAGATGTGAAGAGAATTCCAGAACTCATAGGAAAAACCCCTTTTTTTTGCGCGAAATCCTAGCAACTGAGCTTCCTTCCGAAGCGATAGTCCATCGTGAGTTCGAGAGTCCGAATCTGCTACCAATGTTTGTGAACTTGTCAAGCCTTGGCTCCAACTCGCCAATCGTTCTTTTTCCCACTTTTGCGAGCTTTGTAGCATTTTCGGGAAGCTTCGGGGTTAAGGCGAGAACCCGACAAGTTCCGCCTCTACTTGGGATAACAACCGAAGAAAGCGCACACCTCTTTCAGTCAGGTGGTAGGAAGGGACGCGGCCTGCTGCTTTGGACTCCAATCGGACCAGATCTCTTTCCAAGAGGAAGTCAATATACGGCCCCGCGAAGCGGAAGTTTAGGTTGCCACGATAGACGATCTGCGTCTTAGACGCTCCGCGCTCTGCAAGCACCAAGATATCGTATATGACTCTGGTTGAGTCTCTTCGCATTTTCCCCAAGATACAACAATGTTTCAAACCATTACATTTTATTTAACTACACCCTACTCCTTTGCGCAAAAAAACTCTACTCTATTTATATCGATAGCGAGATACAGACCTATCTATCTGTAGGTGTCCACGCCGTCACTACATCGAGAGTAGTGAGAATTACTCATAACCCTGTCTTGGCACGGCGAACACCTACCGGAAACTCGAATCATTCGAGGAGCCATATCGGAAGGGTCTGATTTGGGTGGGCGTTTTGGAGGTGATGCAATTCTATCTAAAGATACCGGCAGTATCAAACTTGGAAGATTCAGACGGTTTCCTGCAACCTATTCGGCACTTGGTCCCTATTTTTCGGTCGAAGGAGAGATCGGGACTCAATCACCTCCTTAACGAGGTCACAAGGGCAGTGGCGAGTCAGGGCCTGGGCATAGAGGTTCAATGGTAAGTTGACGCACTCCCATCATTGTGCAGTTCTCCTTGAAGCCAAGCAGCATCTCCGACAACCAACATATCTTCTTTCTCCGTAGACCATCATCGAACAGGCTTCCGGATCTAGGCGAATGCGCCAGAGTTTCGAAACCGAGAAATGGACTCGCTTTGATCTTTCACGTGGGCCCGGGCGGGCCCACCATTATGGACGAACTCTCGTAAGTTTTCGTAAGAGGAAGAGAGGGGGTTGGGTGTCGAGTTGGACGTGGCTAGCCGCTGGTGATGAGGACCGAGTCCTTTTCGTGGTCAGGAAGCGCGTCACGGTACCATAACAGTAGTCCGTTTTGTGACGGGGAAGCTGCTGCTCCACCTGCGACACTGTTGATTGTCAGTGTGCTGCTGCCGCCCGCAGGGACCCCGGTGGTGGGGATGCCTGAGCCGACGTAGCGCGGCGTGTTCAGCGTGTAGGTCATTCCGACTATTGCGTCGGTGACCGCGCCTGTGAAGTAGTTGTCGACCGCTAGGACCGAGAATCTGAACTGGGTGCTTGGCGTAAGGCCGATATCTGATAGCAGTGCGGTCAGGATGACGTTGCCGGAGTCGAGGTCTGCGTCGGTGAAGAAGCGGACTGTGAATGGTCCGTTAGGGAGCGGGCCAGCTGCGACTACGTTTTGGCCAGTTGCGGCGAAGCCTCCGTTTTCGAGGTTGAATATGGCGAAGTCATCTGTCCCGTCGCGATTGGTGTCTATGAGGATGTCGAATTCGGCTGGGTAGTTGGGGTGGGACCGTATGCCGAATGTGGTGATGGCGAACTGGACTGCGGGTAGCCCGCTTACTGTGACTGATCGAAGGCCGACCGATCTTAGGTCGATGACTGCACGGTTGTCGCCAGGCTGGGGTAGCATGCTCTGCGGCATTTTGCCGCTGGACCCTGTCAGGGAGAAGAGTTCCACGCGGCCGTTCAGTGAGCTAGGGTTGGTTAGCTGTACGGTGCCTGTGCCTCCGGAGAGGGTGAGTGCGTCTGTAGATGTTGTTACTGCTGCTGCTCGATGGGGCAGTATCTGCCATGCTAAGTGGACGTTGTCGGTGTTGTCTGATATGTTGATGTAGCCGTCGAATTCGAAGCCGTCCAAGCGGAAGCCGTCTCCGCCTCTGCTGCCTCCGTTAAGGTCCCATACGGGCAGTCTTGTCACGTCTACAGCGAGTTTCACTTTGAATGTGGCAGTTGCACCCGGCGCGACTTTGACAGTTGATGGGGCGCTGATCGTGACGGCGCCGCTGGCGGCATCAGCCGGGTACCGGAAGGTGGGTGCGATCGAATAGGTTCTTGTGGTGGAGCCGTAGTTGTGGACGGCCACGGTCTTTACGAACTGGGCAGAACTCGTCAGTGCCTGGTAGCCGAAAGACAGGCTAACGGCTATGGGTGCTGCGTTGTCCCATGCAGTGGTCTTGGTGTTGACGGCCCGGTCGACCCGGACTTCACCGCTTCCTATGCGTGATATCGGGGCTCCTACGCCCGGGCACTTTGCTGGGTTTAGACCGATGTTCGTGTCAGCCGTGTTCATCAGCATCTGTTTGATCTCGCTGGGTGTTCGTGCAGGAAAGGCGTCGACGAGTAGT
>MNDT01000054.1 GCA_001915065.1 archaeon 13_2_20CM_2_53_6
AACGCCTTCAACATTATTGACTACCGCGTAGGATTCTATTGGGTGGCGGGCTCCCGCTGATGGGCTGGCCTTGTGGAGGAGGTGGCCGAATTCTTGGGTCTTGTAGATCGACAGTTTTCCCCAGGTGTAGTATATGATTCTAGACAACTGTTTCAGGCTTATCGATCCTCCCGAAAAGTCTCTTGTCGTGTGTCGAAGGTGGAGGGTCTGGAAGAGCGGTGCTTCGGCCCCGGAGTCTGGAAGAAGTCTGATCTTCGGACGCTCAGGGTACGTCTTGTAGATAGCAGGCTGTTTCGTGCCCTTCAGATACTTCTCGTAGTAGTTCCTAATCTCTTCGGGTGAAGAATATGGCTCATCGAGCTTTGTCGCAAAATGATAGTAGCGCGACGCATTCGGCCACAACCAGTTCTTGGCAAATCTATTTTCTAGTTTGTCTTGCTCTGAACCCTCAGCGATCAGAAGGCCATGATCGCGAAGGTTGCGAATGGAATCGACTATTGACTCTTCAGTGTATCCGGTGAGATCCCTCAACGCTTGAGCGGCTGTCCTCCATATGGTGAAGTAGTCTAGTAGGAGAACCGTGTCAGGCCCCCCTTGGAAACTCTGTCTTGTTATGTAGTTCTCAAGAACCAGTTGTCGGCCTTGGAAATATATCACTATGTGCGGTGAGGTTCGCATTCTTAGGCCGATCTCTTTCTCTCGCCTTTCTGCGATGGGTACCAACTGTTTTTGGCCGGTAGCGGGGATCAGAAACTGTTATATTTCATATCCGTCGCAGTTCAATGCGGATATTCGTATGAGCAAGACGGTAAAGCGCAAGAAGATCAAGGCCTCAGTCAAGCCACTGAGAGCTGTTCCGCGGCTACCAGCCGGAAAGTGGACTTCTACACTCGATTCGTAGGACGAATTATTGCCTCGTGTAGGATTGCAAGCTTTCCCAAGAGATCCTAGTCCGGACCCCGCCCGGGTCTATAGCTTAAGTTTGTCCCGAATAATGGGGTGATAACTCGTTCAGACCCGCTCCTCCGAATCCTATCACTATCAATGAATGGAATCTTCTGAGAAGGCGGCTGATCTGAGGTTTGTATATCGTTGTGGCGCGGCGTGTCTGCTGCTTGAACTCTTCAAAGGTCCCATCGAAAGACCCGGCAAGTAGGAGTAATGCGTACTCTTCGTAAGGGTCTCCGAGGACAGAGAAGGCGCCTGATCCCAGGTCCCTCCTTCTGAGGAGTACCAAGGGGAGCCTAACCCTGTTAGGCGCGATGTTGGGGAGGGAGGCGGCCAATTCCTTCAGCTCCTCGGGTTTCATTCTTATCGTGTCGCCAGAGACCGAGGAAACACTCGGGGAATTGTCAGCTAGAAGCTCTTGCAGGGTTCTTCTGATCTTTGGGAGGTGAGAGTTTAGCCGTCTCAGCTCGTCTCGAAGCACCACGTCAGTGAATCTGTCGCGTTCCAGCAACTAACGCTCCCCTATCTGGCTCCGAGGATCATACAATGGTCATGTTCGAAGGGGTCGAGTCTAACCATGTCTGTTATGGTGTGGCCCTTCGTTTCGAGAACTTGCTTCTCCAGGCGAAAGATCGTTGCGGGGTCTTTCGAAACGTCGACGCTCCGAGCCTTTACGGCCATCAAAAATTCTCCTTTGTCTACGAGATACATGTTGATGTTTTCTGAAAGGATTCTTGCCTGATCGGGCTGGGCAACATCGGAGTAGATGGTATCAACGGCCTGGACAACGCTCCGATATCGTCCAGGAAATCTGGCATCTCCAAATATCGGGGTCATGTTGCGCCGATTTTTCGATGTGTTGTTAATGAGGTCTCGAAATGATCTCTGCGCGAATTCTACGCAATACACTCTCCCTCTTTCTCCTACGATATCGCTTACATGACTGGCTGTGGTGCCACTCGCAGCTCCGAGGTACAGAACCTTCTTACCTGGAGCAATTGGAACTTTTGATAGTCCTTTAAGAATCGCGGCGGCTAGCTTGCTTCGAAAAGGGTCCCAGACCCGAAACTCCTCATCGCCTATCCTTACGATGTCCTCGCCGTAGACGGTAGTCCCGGGAGTCAGGCTGCGCGTAGCCAGTCGTTCCTTTCCCTCTCTGGCCACCGTGTATATCCCTTTGAACTTCTTGTGAGGGTTGACTCCATGGTTTTCCATGCTCCCTATGGCGGGGTGGTCCTTGATAACGTCCCTTCAAGTCTACGATCTTCTTTTCGAGCGATGCCTTTAGACGCTCTCCTCTGTTCTCTCCTCCAAAGGCGTCCATCCGCGCAGCTATGGCGAGCTTCCCGGCGACGGCCCTGGCGATTTTTCCCCTAAGCCATTTCGGGGATTGATGGATTGGTCCATACTGAAAGATTATTCCATGCTTCGGGGGTCGCGCGCCAGTTTTGATCGTCCTGAAGAGGGCCTTTTCTGCGCCTAGCACTTGGAGGGTGCTAGCAGGCATCTTCGCAATATTTTCTAGACCTCCAGCCATAGAGATGAGTTTGGCCGATAGGACTGCGCCCAGCACTGTCGTCATGTTCGGCGCAACTTGTTCCATGATTTTGTCCGTGTATTTTTCAGCAGCTTCTCGTGTTCCGTAGAGTTCCGAGACAGTTCTGCAGACCTCTTGCAGCCATTCCAAATCTGGGGATGAGATCTGGGCTCCTGAGGATTTCTTTGCAGACTCGGATATTTCGGTGGCTCTTTCTTGGGGTATTCCCAGTTTGGTGAGGGAATCTTGGGTGAACGATTCCCGTGAACCGAGGCTCTCGACTAGGCGAATGTAGGTGTCGTGCTTCTCTACGAGGCGATCCAGTTCGGGAAAGTGAAGCCCGTACCATTCTCTCACCCTACCCGCGAGTAGGTTCAAGATTTTGTCCAGATCTTCTATGGCACGGACGGTCTGGATGGCGTAGAGATCACGCTTTGTGGCCACTTCCGCGATGGCAGTCTTGGCGAGTTCGAGTGAGACATCTCTTACGAATTGCTCGTACTCATCTTTGGATTCTATTATCCTGAGACGTACAAGAATCGATGGTAGCCGGTTTCGAAGCTTGGAAATTGTGGGGTCGTTCTCGCTCTGCACAATTTCTCCTCTGACAAATGACCTTGCAAGTGTCGCGAGAGGCTCTGTATCCACCGTTACAGTTTCGAGCTCTAGTTCCGAGAGTCTGCGACCAAATGCAGATGACGACTCGGGCAAAATGCCGTCTTGGACCTGTTTCAGTTGAATGGCGGCATCGCTTGGGTTGCGTGGAAAGAGTGATTTCTCTGTAAGCTTGCCAGTCTTGTCGACTAGAAACAGTCCTGCTGGCGAATCTATCAGATATGCCTTCAAAGGGCCTCTCCCGATCGTGACGGGGATAATGTACTAGGATAGGCTGGGGGCGCGAAGATAATTAGCGAAGCGATTCTGCTCTGTCTCTGAGCCATTTGGGACCTGACCTCTCGGTTGAGTTTGCTGGTATAAAGCTCCCCAACCCGACAATCTTGGCCTCCGGAATCCTTGGGGTCTCGGGTGAGATTATGATTCGGGCCAGCAGGGCTGGAGCGGGGGCCGTTGTCAGTAAGTCATTCAATGTGAAAGGCAGAGAGGGCTATAGGAATCCATCATTCATTGAGGTTCAAGGTGGCTTTCTCAACGCTCTCGGGATTCCCAACCCTGGTATGGAGGAGATGCGGGAGGAGGTTGAGACCGCGTCAAAGGCGGGCGTTCCGGTTATTGCAAGTGTGTTCGGCTTCGACGCGGAGGAATTTGCCGCAGCGGCAGCAATGGGTGAGAAAGGTGGTGCAATAGCAGTGGAGCTGAACGTCTCCTGCCCCCACGTGAGGGAAGTCGGGGTCGAGATTGGCCAGCGGCCAAAGGTCGTCGCTGAGGTCACTCACGCGGTGAAGGGTCGCGTGAGAATACCGGTGTTCGTGAAGCTGAGCCCAAACGTCACAGACATTACCGAGGTGGCAAAGGCTGCCCAAAGTGCTGGGGCGGACGCGGTTACCGCAATAAACACTGCTCTAGGAATGGCGGTGAATGTGGATTCAGCCTATCCGATTCTCGGAGGAACCCTCGGCGGCCTCTCGGGTCCGGCTCTGCATCCTATCGCTGTTCGCGCAATCTATCAGATCAGGCGTGCAGTTGACCTTCCAATAATCGGTGTTGGGGGAGTCCAGGACTACAGAGGCGCATTGGAAATGATGATGGTAGGTGCATCGGCAGTCCAGATCGGCAGTGCCGTCACCAGCCAGGGCCTAGAGATATTTCGAGATGTGACTACGGGTATGTCAAAGTTTCTCGAACAGAGAGGGTTGAGTTCTATCCGTCAAGTCATCGGGATAGCCGCGAATCGTGGCACGGCTGAGTCCTAGGGTCATAGTCGCCCGAATACAATGAAGAGGTAGAAGATCAGAACAGCTGCTATGACCAGAATGAAGGTTCTGGTCTTCGCGCGGGACGATCTCTTGTAGGCTACTCGGCACTTGTCACTGCAGAATTCCTTGCCCATATCGACTGGGGATCCACAGCTGTTGCAATGCCTGTGTTTCGGAAGAGCAGGAGGATCTCCGCGTTGATATTTAGACAAGGTTCACCGAGATTCTTGAGATTGCGGAGTCGATCCTTGGTTTTGTATGTAGGTCGCAAGCATTGATGCGGTCTCTTCTAACATCTCCCTGTCCCGCAGTGTAAAAGCTGACAGTCGATTGCTATCGATGTCTATCTCTCCCAACACCCTCGAGGCTCCTTTTATCGGAACGACTATCTCAGATCTGGTTGAGGGAAAGCACATCAGATAGCTCGGGTCCTTGTTTACATCAGGAACGATGATTGTGCGCTCTTGCTCTGCTGCTAGGCCGCATATCCCTTGTCCTATGGGAATCGTCACGTGTTCGGTCTCAGCTTCTCCCGCGTAGGAAGCTAACACCAAGCTTTGCTCCTTGACTAGGTAAATCCCAACCCAGTCGTAATACTCAGAACTCTCTCGTAGGAGTCGAACGACGGTCTTCAGCGCCTCATCGGGAGACTCGTTTGAGAGTGCAACTTGCAATTGCGAAATGACGCGGGATTGACTCCTATCCTGCTGAACGGACGCCCTAAATTGCGACACGAACGGTGGACCCCTTCTAGGGTTATTATATCATTGTCAGCCACATACCTTGGATAGGTCTCTTGAATAAGATCGATTGGCTCGAGTGGGGGCAAACCGCCTTTGATAAGGCTCGGTCCTCAGGGAAACCAATCCTGCTCGACATTACGGGGTCTTGGTGCCATTGGTGTCACGTTATGGACGAGACGTCGTACTCTGACCCTGCAGTCATCAGTACTGTCAACAAGAACTTCATTCCCGTCAGGGTTGACACAGACAAGAGACCCGATGTCAACCGTCGCTACAATCTCGGAGGCTGGCCCACTACCGCCTTCCTCGACGGCGATGGGAGAATAATCACAGGCGGCACCTACATTCCCCCACAACAGTTGAGGGAGGTACTGCATTCCGTTCTGCAAATCTACTCTGCCAACAAGGATAGAATTAGGAGCAAGCTTCAAACTCTACATGTCCCCGTACCGAGAGATGAGCCACTCTCAGACAAGATCTCGAGAGATATCGCTACAACCATCGCGGTAAATTTTGACATCGACTACGGGGGTTTTGGTTTCGAGCCTAAGTTTCCACACCCAGAGGCGCTTGAATATGCCCTGGTAAGGTATCGATATTACAATGAGAAGGAGATGCTTACGCTAGTCGCGAAGACTCTCGATCGGATGGGCAGCGGCGGAATCTACGACCAAGTAGAACAGGGTTTCTTCAGATACTCGACTACTCGCGACTGGTCAGTACCACACTTCGAGAAGATGGCGGAGGACAACGCAAAGCTCCTCACCGTCTACCTCCACGCCTTCCAGCTCACCGGCAAAGCATCATACAAAGATAAGGCCGAAGGAATCGTGAAGTATGTCCAGACCAGCCTCTCGGATGTCGAAAATGGAGCTTTCTTCGGAAGCCAAGACGCCGATGAAAATTACTACAAGCTAGACCTAGTTGGACGGCAGAGACAGACTGCCCCGAACGTCGACAGGACCATGTACACCAACTACAACGCGCTCCTAATCTCGTCTTTTCTCTTAGCCAGCGCCATCTTAGGAAGACAAGATATTGGGAGATTCGCGCTCAAGACCCTAGACCACATACTGGACTTGGGCAAGCAAGGTGGGCTTCCGTTTCATTATTGGAGAAAAGAAACCGCTCCGGTGCTGAAAGGTCTCTTGACTGACTATGCTACCCTACTAATCTCGCTCTTGGATGCCTACGAATATTCGGCGAAGTCAGAGTACTTGTACGAGGCTACCAGGATCGCCGACGATTGCATTAAGACCCTGAACCACGAAGGAGTGGGAGGTTTCTACGACATTCCACCTTCCGATTCATCCCTGGGAGAATTAAGGAATCGAGACAAGCCAATCGACGAGAACAGCCTAACCGCGATCGGACTTCTTAGACTATCATGGCTCACTCAACAGGTGCGCTACTCGAATGTCGCCGCCAAGACCCTTAAGTTGTTCAATCAAGACTACGAAAGATACGGGCTCTCCGGAGCCATCTACGCGCTTGCACTGGACCTACACATCAATGGCCCGATCGGCATCACAATCATCGCCAGTCAGAAATCGAAGGAGTTCACAGCCTACAAATCCAAGGCTCTGAGCGTCTACTCTGCAAAAAGATACTTACTCTACATGGACCCGATTCGAGATTCGGATCAAATCGTGAATCTCGGATACAACGCCAAGTCAACGCCCGTCGCCTACGTCTGCGTGGGAAAAACGTGCGGTCCACCTATACATGATCCTCTCCAAATCGAAAACTCTGTCTCATCTTTGGTAGAAGCGAAACCAGTCACCTCCTAAGACCCACCCTTGGATTCCCCAAACATTCTGAATCATGATATCTCTAAGCTAACAGACTAGTCGTCGGGTCACGAACTTGTCGAAACCAGATCTCGTCCTATACAACGGTCGTATTTACCCGGATGCGAAATCGAGGTCTAGATTCGAGGCTCTGGCGGTCTGGAAAGGGAGAGTGACAGATATTGGCTCAAGCCAAGAGATTCTGAAGCTCAGAGCAAGAGCCACAACTACGATAAACCTGCGTGGCAAGACAGTCCTGCCCGGGTTCTGCGACTCACATATCCATCTTCTCAGCTACGGAATGCTGCTCCGAACACTTGACCTCTCAAAGACACGGTCCATCGAAGAGATGAACCGACAAGTCGCAAAAAGAGCTTCATTGATGAAGCCTGACGAGTGGATTCTGGGTAGAGGATGGGACGATGAGAAGCTTCGAGAGCATCGCTATCCCGAGAAGCACGATCTTGACCACTCAACATCAAATCCTGTTTTTCTCAAACGGGTCTGCGGTCATGTGGCCGTAGCCAATTCCAAGGCTCTCTCCCTCTCCGGAATCGACAGCATTACACCGGAGCCAGAAGGAGGAGTTGTTCTCAGGGATTCTCGCGGCGCGCCCAACGGGGTTCTCAAAGAACGAGCCCTAGAGCTGGTCGAGCTGGCTGTTCCGCAGTCCATGAAGGAGATAAAAAAATCCCTTGTTCTTGCCGCTCGAAGATTAGCAAGGCTGGGCTTGACATCCCTCCATTGCATCGTGAACGACGCCAACGAACTGAAAGCACTCCAAGAGCTGAAGCGCGAAAGAGAGATTCCGCAGTCGATCTACGCAATAGTGCCAGTCAAACTGCTGGATCAACTAGTCTCATTGGGTCTATCAACACAGAGAGGCGAAGAAGCGTTCCGGATCGGGGGCGTGAAACTGTATCTTGACGGGTCTCTTGGAGCACGCACAGCCGCACTCACCTCACCATATAATGACAATCCCGTTTCCAACGGTATGCTAACAATGAGTCGTGAAGAACTCAAGCGAGTGGCCATGACATCAAGCGAAGGAGGCTTTCAGCTCTGTATCCATGCGATTGGAGACAGAGCAGTCGAGCTTGCAATTCAGATCATCGAAGAAGTCTTCGGACTACTCAAGTGTAGGAAATTCAGGCACAGGATTGAACATGCGTCGTTGGTTAGCGGAAAATCCATACTGAAGATGGGCAAGCTAGGCATAATCGCCTCAGTGCAGCCGAGGTTCATCTACTCGGATTCTTGGGCGGAAGAACGTCTGGGAGCTAGCCGAATGCGCAGTCTCTATCCCTTCGCCTCAATGACTCAAGAGGGAATCCTACTGACAGCAGGCTCTGATTGCCCAGTGGAAGACCCGAACCCTTTTGAAGGGGTCTGGTCAGCAACCGCGCGTCCAGGCCTGGAAGGCAAAGAGAGGTTGACAGTGAGCCAGGCTTTAGCCGCTTACACGACAAGCGCGTCATTCGCCTCGTTCTGCGAAGAGTCAAGAGGGGCTCTAGTTCCCGGAAACATAGCTGACATTGTTGTGCTCGACCGAGACCCGTTCGAATGCAGCCCGGAAGCCATACGGCAGACTAAGGTAATCAAGACAATAATTGCCGGATCGGTATTCGCTTAGACTCGCTCTTGATGCTCAGATGGCAGGAGTACATCGTGGGGCCTAGCCTCTTCTGCCCCAGAATTCGTAATGCCTGCCAACCTGGCTTTTTCCCAGAGCTCGGGTATTGTGCGCGCTCCAGAATAGCCCATGGAGGCTTGTAGTCCCGCAACCAGCTCCTGCGTCACGACGCTCACTTCCCCCTTGTACGGGACCCACCCTTCGACCCCTTCGGGCAGTCCCTTGGATGGTTGAGCATAACGGTCTGAGGAGAACCTCTTGGCCATGGCGGATGGGCTTCCCATTCCTCTGTACTGTTTGTAGTATCTGCCGCCGATCGTTATTAGCGTCCCAGGCGCTTCCTTTGAGCGGGCGAAGAGGTTGCCCATCATCACAGCGGAGGCGCCGAGCGATAATGCAACAGCAGCATCTCCCGGACCCCTGATTCCTCCATCTGCAATTATTGGAAGCTTCGAACCGTAGGTTCTCACTGCATCGGCCACTTGGGCTGTCGCATATACAGTGGGAGACCCAGCCTTGGTTGCCTCCATCGTTGTGCAGATGGATCCTGATCCGATTCCAACCCTGAAACCTGCTACCCCGTCCAGTTTTGTGAGGATATCCTCAGCGGCTTTGTAGGTTCCTATGCTTCCAACTATCACATCAGTATCGACCTCTTCGAGTATCTTTTTTGTCGCACTGAACACGTTCGCATTGTGGAAATGAGCCACGTCGATGACAAGAATATCTGCGATCTCGCTAAGTGTCTTCGCGCGTTTGAGATCAAAAGGTGAAACCGCGGCTCCACAGAGGAGCTGCCCCTTCTCATCGCGAGCAGCGTTCGGAAATCTTCCACGCAAGAGAATGTCCTTTATCGTCATGAGACCTCGGAGACGGCCTTCCTTGTCTATCAGAGGCAGCTTCTCTACTCGATGCTTGTGAAGGATCTCCTTGGCGCCTTCGGTATCAGTGTCCGCGGGAGCAGTGATGACTTTCTTCGTCATAACATCGCTGGTTAGAAGACTGGGATCCGCAAAGCGGACATCTCGCCCAGTCAAGATCCCGACGAGATGCTCTCCTTGAACAACTGGCAAGCCCGATATGTTGTGTTTCTGCATCAGCTCTGTCGCGTACTTGACGGTCTCGCCGGGGCTGATTGTGATTACATCCTGGATTATTAGGGATTCTGCCCGCTTAACTTTCCTCGCCATCTCCGCTTCTTCTTCCAGCGTGCAGTTTCTATGAAGAACGCCGAGTCCTCCCAGACGCGCCAACGATATGGCCATTTCGCTCTCGGTTACAGTATCCATCGGGCTTGAGATGAACGGAATATTGATCGAGTGATTTAGCGAGACCTGAGTGGAGAGTTCGACTTGGCTTGGTTCAACTTCAGTCCATCCGGGGAGAAGAATCAGATCCCGGAACGTGAAAGCGACATCCGAATCTTTGAACTTCGCCCTGAATCCTTTCTCCGACACCTATTCCCAAGTGCTCCCAGTAGGTTTCACCGTAGCATGACTTCTTTCCTTATTATACATGGCGGCAAATGGTTCTCTCCCTATGCCGCGTGTCAACGATCGCAGAAGTAGTAACACGGAAATGTTACATCCGGAGAAACTATCTTTGCAAACCGCTCATTCCGATAGGAATCACCATCTGCCAGAATATATATAATCAGAATATTGAGACACTCCTCCATCCTAGTCTTGAGCCAAGTAAAGGATCCCACACTCGCTCCATCTGGCCGCGTCAAGATAGAGTGGGCTCGCGACAATATGCCAGTCCTTGCTAGAATTGCCAAGCGGTTCGCTGCCTCCAAAGTTTTCGAGGGACATGTGGTGGGGATGTGTCTGCATCTTGAGGCCAAGACAGCAGTACTCTCTGAAGTGTTCCTGAGAGCAGGCGCAGAGGTCGCTATCACAGGAAGCAATCCTCTCTCGACGCAAGACGATGTGGCAGCGGCGTTATCAGAGACCGGAGTTCACGTGTACGCCTGGCGAGGCGTATCAGAACAAGAACATAGCTCCAACATCGACAGGGTTCTCGGTTTGAAGCCTGACGTTCTGATAGACGATGGTGCCGAACTCGCGATCGCCGCGCACCTGAAAGGGTTCCGCCTCGTCAAGAGGATCATTGGTGCCTGTGAAGAGACGACTACAGGAGTATCTCGATTGAGGGCAATGGAGAGGGAGGGTCGTCTAAAGTTTCCGGTAATTGCGGTGAATGATGCTTACACCAAGTTCCTGTTTGACAGCAGATACGGGACGGGGCAGTCTGGCCTCGAAGGGATCATGCGCGCGACAAACCTTCTCCTGGCTGGAAAGACGGTCGTATTAGCCGGGTTTGGCTGGGTTGGCCGAGGCGTGGCTCTGAGAGCGAAGGGAATGGGGTCGAGGGTGATCGTCACCGAGGTAGATCCTGTGAGAGCTCTAGAGGCACTGATGGAAGGATTCGATGTGATGCCGATGTCCGAAGCAGCCCGACTGGGAGACTTGTTTGTCACCGCGACCGGCAACACAGACATCATCACCTCGTCTCACATGTCTGAGATGAAAGACAAAGCAATCCTGGCCAATGTGGGGCATTACGATGTCGAGGTCAGCGTGAAGAATCTTGAGAAAATCGCAATCAAGAAGCGCAAGGTAAGACCCGAGGTCACTGAGTATAAGTTGAAGTCCGGCAGAAGGCTGTATTTGCTGTCTGACGGCCGACTAGTTAACCTAGCTGCGGCAGATGGGCACCCGGCTGAGGTTATGGACATGAGTTTTGCTGGCCAGGCACTGTCAGGAGAATACCTCCTCCAGCACGGCCGTAGCCTCAAGCCCAAGGTCCTTCGTGTTCCCGAGGAGTTGGATCTACAGATTGCGCGCTGGCGTCTTGAAGCGTTTGGGAAGAAAATTGACACTTTGACAAATGCCCAGCGTAGGTACGCCAAGTCATGGCGCCTCTGAGCATTCTGCACAGAGTTATGCACAGCGGTGCACAGCTACATCCCGACCAGAGGTGTGGAGTTTTGAACTCAACTCAGTCAAATACGCGAGACCCTTCGCTCCGATCTTTCCTCGTAACCGGTAACCCTTCCGGCGGTAAAGGAAAGGTCGAGCCTCATATCAGCGTAGGCTTTTACCTGAATTTCGTCCAAAGCTAATTAGTTCTGACGCCCTACTTTCGACGCCCCGGAGGTTATTGGGGTGCCCTTCCGCCTATTCGGTCCAAGAGCCTTTCACCGAGTACACGACAAGACAAGGAGAAGATTCCGTCCACCTGCCTGGCTGCTCTCCCTGATCGCCATCTTTGCATTCTGGGAATCGATCTCGGCATCTGGGCTCATAGCCACCGACCAACTTCCGCCTCTTCACGAGGTCCTCCTGACTCTCGTCCAGCTCGCTGTGACTCCGTTCTTCATCTCTCACGTCGCTCAGAGTCTAGCAAACGTCACAACGGGCGTCTCATTGGCCCTCGTGCTCGTACTACCCCTCGCGCTTCTGGTCGGGATGCGAAGCCAGCTTGACCAAGCACTTACGCCCATCATCATGCTAGTCGGAGCCCTTCCTGACCTTGCGATTCTAACGTTCTTGGTGACGATAATCGGCAGAGGGAACGTTGCAGCCGTAGCGATCTCTGCCTTCAGCGCCTTCTTCCCCATCTACTTCACAATCAGACAGGGCGTGAAGGAGATACCAGCCGACTACTTCCACGTCGCTTCGGTGTTCAGAGCAGGAAGGGCTCAGACATTCACGAAAATGATCCTACCCTCGATCTTTCCCAATCTTATGACAGGTCTGCGCTTGTCCTTCGAATTCAGCTGGAACGTGCTACTCGCCGTCGAGATAATCGCTAGCGTTGCTGGGATTGGAACTTTCATCTCCACAAACCTTGGGAGCTCCACGCACTCGCTAACCTATGGACTTGCAGCAATCATGACCGTTGGAATAATCACGATCACAATGGACAGGGCGTTCTTCGAGAGGCTGGAGAATCGCACAAAGAGGTGGCATTAGCCACTTGCACGTCGAACTATCGAACGTGACCAAGGTCTACGAGGACCCACCCGAAACAGTAACTGCGCTGAAAGATATTTCCTTCAACGTTAACGAAGGAGAGTTTCTATGCATCGTGGGCCCCAGCGGCTGTGGCAAGTCGACCCTTCTGAGAATGATCGCCGGGCTCGACCGGCCATCTTCCGGCGAGATCCGTTTTAGAGGAGATCCCCTTACCGCCCCACATTCCAAGATAAGCATGGTCTTCCAAACGTTCGCCCTTCTCCCTTGGAGAACCGTGATTCAAAACGTAGAATTCGGTCTAGAGATCCAGGGAAGACCGAAGATGGAGAGGATAGAAGTAGCGATGGATCTATTGGATATGGTGGGGCTCCGAGGCTCCGAGAACCTCTATCCTAAGCAGCTCTCAGGTGGAATGAAGCAGAGGGTCGGGATCGCAAGGGCTCTGGCAATAGACCCAGAGGTTGTGTTGATGGATGAGGCGTTCAGCGCGATCGACGAGTTCACTGCGGAGGCTTTGCGAGCCGAGGTCTCGGATATTCACAAGAAGAGTCGCAAGACCTTCCTCCTGGTCACTCACAACCTTCCAGAGGCAATAGAACTCGCCGACAGAATACTCGTATTGTCCGCGAGGCCCGCGAGAGTCAAGAGCATAGTTGGAATAGACTTGGATAGGCCCCGTGCTTCGACCGATTCAGAGTTCATAACCATTCACAAAGACATCTTCTCGCTCCTACAGGCGGAGTTGGAAAACAGTCTCATGCGCCACAGACTCGGCGAGCTTCAGGAGTTCAAGAAGCTCAGAGACATGGAAGACCGGTGAAGGCTGCATGAAATTCACAGCAGTCCTTTTGGGAGCAGTGCTTGTTATAGGCGGGCTCCTCGCCTATTCCGTCATCCCCAACGTTCATACAATTCCAGTTCAGTCCAGTCTTTTGCTTGCTAGTCCTCTGCCGATAGTTATCCGTCCTGGTTTCCAAGCCGAAACTCAGCAGAACATTACCATCTTACCGGATAGGAGTAATGAGATGATCATCAACGTGACCGCTTCGCTAGACTCAGGAAGTCCCTCCTCAATCAACTTCAAACTCTTCGCAGGGTCCCGGATGAGTAGCTGCACGAACGACACGAACCCGAGTGGATGCCTGGTCAACGAGATTGTCTCTAATGAGACAATTCGAGTGCCGCTGAACGCGTCGACTACTTACTATTTTGTCTTCGACAACAAGGATTCGAGTAGCTCTCGAATAGTATTGTTTTCGGCTTCGCTGTTTACCAGCTCAGTGGAAACTATGGTTGCAAGGGACGGGGAACTCAATTTCGTGGCGCTAGGCTTTGGTGGTGTTGGGCTTCTCGTCGTTCTTTATGGAGTCGCCGCCAAGACTGTTATTCCCTGGGAATAAGGTCGTGTTTTTAGCCTCGATGGTTTGACTCTGGGATCTATGGGACGGAAACCCGACCCCTGCTGAAGAATTTCTCTTTTGGCGCATACGATTGAATGCTATCCCGGCCGCTACTACTCCAAGGATTAGGGCGGCCGTTACTGCCGTAGCGAAGGATGGTTCTACCGTTACACGGTAGGTTGCTGTGAGGACAGTGTCCTTGACGACAGAAACCCATCGCGGGTTCGCAGTGTTTCCATCGTCCCACGATGCAAACGAGTCCGTCAGTCCAAGCTGAATAGAGGTCGCTCCTAGTGAAACGGGCACATGAGCCTGCACATAGACTTCATGGGGTCCGTAGTGGACAGGCATCCTCAACTCCCTGGACTGGTCTGAGGACGAGTCTGTGCCGTCCACTGAGACTGTTATGCCTGCCGCTGGAGTGTTGACTTGGAGCAGTAAGAGCGGCGAGCTCGTTCTATCGACCAGTATGGTATACGCGGTGGAGTTTGTGCTTGTCACGATGATCTTCGCGAAACTAGAAGGGTCCCAGAAGGTGTTGTTGCTAACGCAGGGGGAGAAACAAGGGCCGAATCCCGCGTCATTTAGATCGCCTCCTGGATGAGCATCGATGAGTCTAAGATTGCCACGTCCGTCTGCGATACTCTCGTTCACGTCATAGATCAATAGAGTTGCACTTGGATAGTCTGAAGGAAAAGGCAGGTATTGGTCGTAGGTTCCGAGTTTTCCTCTCATTTCTACCAGGTAGTAGGACAGTGTTCCGTCAGAGTTGACGCTGATGGGAATCTTGACTGCTTGGACTCCCCCGCCGGGTCGTTCGAGGTTTTGGAGGGTCACGGTTGTCATGTTGCCCGGATAGACGAGTCGTATGCTCGAATTGGAGATCCAGCCGAGCCTGATTTTTGACCATGCCGAGTGTTGAGACGGGTAGGTTCCTGGTAACGGCTGGAGAGGGTTTCCACTGTTAGGATTCCATTCCCCGAGGGCCATGATTTCCCAATAGCCTACAAAGTTGTTCGTCGGGTCTATCCTCTGCGTGAGGTCGTAGAGGTCTGGGAGACCTAGTAGGTGGCCGGCCTCGTGGCAGTATACGCCGACAGGGTCAGTTTCTGACACGACCGAGGTTGAGATCTGAAACGAGTTTATCGGAGTCGGGCTGAACACATAGCCGGGAATCGTGAATGAGTGGATGTCCGTGGATACGTGAGTAACCGCCTCGTCGTTTCCAGCGTGCACGACGAGCGCGTCCATGTAGTTGTGAAAGTTAACCCCGGCATTATAGGCCGACGTGAGAGAGTCTTCCACGAGTTGGCTGTCTGCCGAAGCAGTGTTTGAACTGTAGTATTCCATGTTCTGTGGCAAGGAGTACCATGTAGTTGTGCTTGGACTGATGGTCGTTGCGAATGAGACTAGTCCGTATGAATCTTCAGAATAGTAGCTGTTGAGTCCAATCAGCATGTCGGATATCTTGGGGGGTGAGGTAGCGTTGGCTTTGTCTGGAAACTGGACGAGAATTACTATTGTCGTCCTGCTACCGATGACCGGAGGGAGTGACGCGTTCAGTCCCTGTGCTATAGGCATTGTTTGATTATGGGCTGGCGAGTGGCTGATGCTGAAACCCGACACTACCAGGCCTAAACCCAGAATTGAAAGAACGATAAGGCGTACGCAGTCTGACACCGTTAGGGGCTCTTTGGTTCAACTGCGGAAGGAACCGCAAAAAGCGACTGTAACCGGTTGAGCTTGGACGCAGTTTCAGCTAGGAGCTTGCGCTGGTTTCTGGCGCTTGCTCTAGGGAGGATCCCCGGATTAATCGGCGGGATAAGCGATTTCTTTGGAATGGTCCGGGTAATCTTAAATACGATGCCAAGAAAGAGCCGCTTGTCTAAAGAGGGGTCGTTTCCCAGGATTCTCAAATGAGCCACAGAGGCGTGGGGATAGTCGGGTACGGGGTCTACATCCCATGGGAACGAATCGAGACTGAAAAGATTGTCCGAGAGCGAGAACGAAAGCGCGGGAAAGAGCTCGAAAAGGTCATCGAGAAAGTAAGACACGGTCTTCTTCTGAGAGAGAAAGCCCTAGCAGGTCATACTGAGGATACGATCACAATAGCGACGGAGGCTGCTGAGAATGCAGTCCGGATGGCCGGGATCTCGCCAGAGGAGATTGGGAGCGTCACTGCCGGATCTGAGTCGAAGCCATACGCGGTCGGAACCATCGCCCGGCATGTTGCATCATTCATCGGGATGGGCCATAACGTATTCATCGCCGACCTTGAAGGAGCCTGCAATTCTGGAATGCAGGGTCTCGGATTCATCGACTCCGAGATTCGCAGCGGCCGAATAAAATACGGGTTGGCAATAGGCTCGGACGTTGCTCAGGCCGAACGGGGCGACCCACTAGAGTATTCCTGCGGAGCCGGGGCAGGCGCCTTCGTGGTGGGGAGGACTGATCCGATCGCCACCATAGAGGACATCGCCGCATTTTCGAGTCTCTTCATGGATTTTTGGAGGAGAGACCAGGCTCCAGTGCCCAAGCATTTTGGCCGCACAACCGTCGAGGCGTACAAGTCTCATATCATCGGAGCAATAGCCAATCTATTCCGCAGGAATCCGGACCTTTCCCTCAGAGAATTTGATGCCATAACCTTCCATCAACCGTCCGGCTACCTCCCAATGAAGACCTGCAACACACTGACCCAGGACGAGATACCATACGTGGAAGACAAGTCGATCGCCGACCGAATGAGACTGACAGAGGAAGATATCGAGAAGAAGGTAAAGCCGTGGCTGAGGGTCTTGGACACGGGCAACACCTATGCAGCTTCCACCCTTATCTCTCTCGCCTCCATATTCGACCACTCGAAACCCGGCGACCAGGTTCTAGCGGTATCGTACGGGTCTGGTGCTTACGCGAACGCGACATGGTTTGAGATCCAAGACGGCATAGAAGAGAAGAGGGGACGGACCCCAACCGTGGAGGACTATGTGAAGAGGAAGACTACGATTAGAATCGAGACGTATCAGGACCTGATCAGGGTCCGACTGTCAAGGATCAAACAGAGGCTTGAGATTCCTCGATTCGTTGGAGAAGTCGAGCCGACGAACGGGCGAGCCTTCACTCTCAGTCTCTGCCAGGGATGCGAGAGAATCTACTATCCCGCCCGAGAAAAATGTCTAGATTCCGAGTGCGTAGGGGCCATGGACGTCAAAACATACCCTCTAATCGCTCGGTTGAAGACGGTATCCAAGCTGCCTCTCAAGAAGAGATTCACGTCCAACTTCGAACTCTTGGGACAGAACAAGGTGCTCTTCGTTGACGCTAAGCTGCAAGATCTTAAGCCCGGCGCCAAACTGGAGGGAGTAGTCAGGAGACTTGACTATGAGGGAAAGGACGGTCTAATCATGTACGGAGTCGCATACCGCCCATTATTCAGGGAAGCACTCGCACAAGTCGCGAGACCAAAGGCAATGACCGTGGCACCCCCACAGTATGCCTAAGCTCAGGGTCTGAAAGGCTAAGCCTCTCCCTGACTCTCAGGTCGTCAACTCTTGGCAAATGAGCCTCTCCGACTCGCCATCTGAGCGCAGGTTCAGGGAGAAGGTCCGACAGTTCGCCGATCGGCACATAGCGCCGATCGCGCAGAAGGTTGAGGACGGATACTTCCCCAGGGAAGTCCTTCAACGCCTAGGAGGAGAGCGCCTTCTAGGCGCAGCGTTTCCCAAGGCAGATGGCGGCCTCGGGCTCGGATGGGTCTTCGAGACCATAGTCGCCGAGGAAATTTCTGCCGTCAGCGCAGCCACCGAGATGGCGCGCTTGGCCTCAGGAGCCCTGTATGCGGCTCCCTTTGCATACTTCGCGACAAAGGTCCAGAAGCGTCAGTATCTCCTCCCTGTGCTTACAGGTGAGAAGGTTGGGGCCTTAGCCTTGACAGAGCCGAAGGCTGGCTCCGACGCGGCATCCCTCAAGACATATGCGCGAAGAACCGGTCGCGACTTCGTCCTTAATGGGGAAAAGCGTTTCATCACTAACGGCGGAGTAGCGGACTTTCTCTTTGTCTTTGCAGTCACGGACCGTTCAAAGCCCTCAACCGCTGGTCTCAGCTCCTTCGTTGTACCAAGAGAGTCGAGAGGTCTGGAGGTCGTCAAGGCCTATGGTCTTCTCGGCATGCACGGCGCCAACGTTGTCCATCTGAGATTTCGAAACGTGAGAGTCTCCGAGGACAACGTGGTAGGTGGAATCAACCGGGGTTTTCCGATTCTCTTGGACGAGCTTGACAGGGAACGACCCGCCGTCGCGGCTGGCATGCTTGGGATAGCCCGTTCTGCCTTTGAGTCCGCGGTTGACTATTCCATGCAGAGGGAACAGTTTGGCCGTCCGATAAGAGAGTTTGAAGGTGTGAGTTTCAAGATATCTGACATGGCTGTACAGCTTGAAGCTTCACGTCTCCTCATCCTCAAGGCTGCACGCCTACTCGACGAGGGGAAGAGTGCTCGTCTAGAAGGCGCCATGGCGAAACTGTTCGCGACGGAGGCTGCCTTCGACGTCGCGCATCAGGCTCTTCAAATTCATGGAGGGATTGGATACACGAGAGATCTGCCCATCGAACGATACTTCAGAGACGCCCGGTTCATGATGATCGGCGGAGGAACTAGTGAGATCATGCGATTCTTGATCCAGAGAGAAATCTATCAGGGTAGGACGCGACGGTCCTGTTGACTGTTACCTGGAATTTTCTCCGCAGGTTACGCGACGCTTTAGTCAACTCGGAAGAACGGGTCCTACGGAGAATGGCTCCGTTTTATGTCCACGGTCGAGATCGAAAATTATCGATGGAAATGCGAGAACTTCTTGAAGGGCTACTGCCCGGGAAAGGACTGTGATATTTGCGCGAAGTTGACGAACAGATTACTGCTGAAGGGTTTGGCTAAGATCACTCACGCGGACGAGGTTCTTCAGCCCCAGCAGGCAACTGTGCCCAGCAACCAGCCCTAGTTCATATCTACGTCTTGGAGCCCACTCGATATTCCTATTGAGATTTTGCCGACATTTTGTCGAGGTAGGTTTATACTCCGTGTCGGCTCATATAGCATATGAGCTTCGAGCTCTCTCCACACTGCTCTCCACAACAGACTCGGACTGGCCCGGGGGACGCCTGACAAATGGTCGACTTCCACTACTTCATCTTCATCATTAACGCTGACTCAGCTGTCTTCGGCGCTGTTGTCTTTCTGATGAGCTATATCGCCTTGAGGCTCGTCTACAGAATGTGGAGGCGCAGCCTGCGCTGTCCCCATTGCGGCGAAGCCTACAAGGCTAGACCGGTGGTGCAGGTACAGGAGAGGAATCTCCCGAATACTCTCTGGACCTGAATGGCTACTGAAGATAGCTCGTCGATGTGCGGCGGAGGCGCGGTAGGTAGCGCTAGCCTGTCTTGAGGAAGGCTAGGGCAAATTCCTTTGCGTGTCTTTCTGTTCCCCGATGCTTTCCGCCAACATTCCTCAAGTGGTGGTAGAACTCGTGGATGAGTACGTAGGGGTCGTAGAGGTATTCTTGGCTTGAGATATAGATGGTCTTGTCCCGGTGAACGTAGCAGCCCAGAGCCTTCTTCTCTCCTCTCGGCAATCCAATCTTGAGCCGGGGCCTCTCGACCTCGTAATGTTCGCAGAGAAGGTCCAAGGCCTCCTCGGGACGTCTCTCAGTGGATATTAGCCGGACGATCGTTTCCCGGAAGGGGCTGTTATTTGATGTAGGTCTCGACTTCGATGTTGGCAGGCTCGTAGTCTACTAGTCTTCCTGTTTGAAAATCTTCGTAAGCCTTGAAGTCTAGCAGTCCATGGCCGCAGTTGTTGAAGGCTATGACCTTGCTCTCGTTTGACTCCCTGCACTTTATTGCCTCGTCCATCACGAACTTGATACAGTGGGCAGTTTCGGGTGCCGGGACCATCCCTTCGGTCTGGGCGAACGTCCTGGCCGCCTGGAAGACCTCGTTCTGATGGTACGCGACCGATTCCATGTAGCCCTTGTTGATGAGATAAGAGAGGGAGGGCGCTTTTCCGTGATATCTCAACCCTCCCGAGTGGATGGGTGGCGAGGCATACTTGTGGCCGATCGTGTACATCTTTAGGAGGGGCGTCATCTCCGCCGTGTCTCCGAAATCGTACGTGTACACTCCCCTAGTGGTGGAAGGCACAGCTTTGGGTTCACACGCGACGAAACGGGAGTTGGATCTTCCCTTCAGCTTGTCAGTCATGAATGGGTACGCGAAGCCTGCAAAGTTTGATCCGCCTCCGATGCACCCCGCGATGATGTCCGGTTCGACATCGATGGCTTCGAACTGTTTTCTCGCTTCTAGCCCGATGATCGATTGATGTAACAAGACATGGTTCATTACAGAACCTAGGCAGTAGCGGCTGTTCTCGTGTGTAACCGTGTCTTCGAGCGCTTCGCTTATCGCGATTCCCAGAGTTCCAGGGTGCTCCTTGTCCTGGTCTAGTAATGAGCTGCCGAACTTTGTCTCTCTGCTGGGTGAGGCTGTGACTTCTGCTCCGTATGTTTCTATCATTGTTCTTCGGCCGGGTTTCTGGTTGTAGCTGATGCGGACCATGTAGACTTTGCATTTTAGCTTGAAGATGGCCGAGGCGAGTGCTAGTGCTGAGCCCCACTGGCCAGCGCCTGACTCTGTGACCAATCTCGTTGTTCCCTGTTGGCTGTTGTAATAGGCCTGAGCAATGGCAGTGTTTGGTTTGTGGCTTCCTGTGGGACTGAGATATTCAGCTTTATAGTATATTTTTGCGGGGGTCCGGAGAAACTTCTCCAACCTCTTGGCTCGGACGAGTGGTGTTGGTCTTCCGATCTGCAGGTAGGCTTCTCTAACTTCTTCAGGAATCCTAATGCTCCTCTCCGAGCTTATCTCTTGGCGGATCAACTCTTTCGCGAAGATCCTTTCAAGTGATTGAGGGTTCACCGGCTGTCTGGTGCTCGAGTCCAGAGGTGGGGGGAGCGGTTCGGAGAGGTCTGATTGGATGTTGTACCAGCTGGACGGGATTTCGTCCTGGGGAAGATTGACCCTCGTGTCCTCCCTTATAGTGAGTGCTTCCATCTTCTGCGTCGCTGTAGAGGCGTATACGCAACATTTTAAGCTTGCCAGTACATTTCTGTACATGGAAATCATGTGGAACAAAGTAGCGACCATTGTGGCAGGCTACCCGGAGAGGCTCAAAGTCGTCAAGACTCTCCTGGAGAACGGACTAGCTGTAAGAGGGTCTAGAATCTACCTGAACCAGATCGAACTGCCGGTAATGAAAGTGGCCCGTGCAGCAGGAGTCGACAGAAGAACCGTTGGCGAAACGGTTCGAATAATTGAAGCTAACCCGGAGATCAGGCAAATCTTCGCAAAGCTAGAGTCGGCGGGTCTATCATTGCGGGGAGTTGCAGACGATCTTGGCCTAGGAGCAATCGAGATAGTTGTGGATAACCCTTCGAGAGCAGGCATCCTCGCAGGCGCGTCCCGGCTCTTGTCAGAGGCGGGCATTAGCATACGTCAAGCACTAGTTGACGACCCGGAGCTGACGCCAGAGCCCAAACTTGTTCTGATCACTGCTCGACGTGTGCCGGGGGAGCTCATTCCCAGGCTCAGAGATATCACGGGTGTCGTGAAAGTCTCGCTATACTGACGTTACCGACCAGCTTTCTGTTACCTAAGGTAACGCTTATATTCCCTGACCGTTACCATAGGTAACGGAAAAGGGTCTACGGGAATGAATCTCGAACTCTTACAACGCCACCCCGCGAAACACGTGCCGGCACACAGCATTCTAGACTACGAAGCGTTCAGTGAAGGATTCCACGACCCGAACGATGCGCGAGAACTGAACGTATTCGAGAAGTTCATCGCGGCCGGCATACTAGTACGGGAAGGATACGACACCTACCTCAACCCGTTCTTCAAGTCTGACGATCAAGCTTCGACTTTCGAAGCAGACGCCTGCGGCATCAAAGCGGGAGAGATTCTGGTCGCGTTCTGTGCAACAGGCTTTCCCGAAAAGCAAGTCTGGAATGCGATCGGAATAGTGAGCAAATCGGAGAACGCGAGGGCGCTCATTGTTTCTCCTCAGGAGATAGACAGGGAGACAATCGAAGGTCAGGCTCCTGGCGCAATCGAGAAGGGAAAGGTCCGAGTCGAAACCCTGGGGTGGTTTGATGACACACTGGAACTGGCCCTCCAGCAGACTCTGCACACCATAGAGCTGCTTGTAAACGAGACTCGGATGAGAATGCTGACCCCGCTATTGCACAAGTCAGCTCTAAAGAGAGACTTTAGAGCCAGGATCAATCCAAAGCTGGTCTACCACAACCTTGCAACATTGTCGGAAGCAGGGCTAGTCGACGAGCCCGCCGAGGGAACCTACGAACTCAGCCAGCTCGGGAAGACTATGCTCGCCGATTTCATAGCCTTTCTCGAAAGAGCCCGCAGGACCCTAGATGATCACAGAAACGAGGAGGTGAAATCGATTGGAAGACGATGAAGTATTCCCAGAATGGTTCAAGAGACGCTGGAGATTCCCGACAGGCAACTGGTTCGACGATTTAGAACGCAATTTCGAAGAAATGTTCCGAGGAATGGAACTACCCAAGGACTTGATCAGAGAGAGAAAACTTCCCGGTGGGGGAACCGTGAAGGAAATGGGACCCTTCGTCTACGGCTACTCGTTCAGCCAAGGCCCCGACGGTAAGCCAGTCATCAGAGAATTCGGCAACGTCAAACCCTCAATTCGCGGAGGCCCCTTCGGAATGTCCAAGCCTAGCCTGGACGTTAAGGAGGAACGGGAACCACTAGTAGACACGATCGTGCAGTCAGACAACGTAAAGGTGGTGGCTGAGCTTCCGGGCGTCGAAAAGTCGGACATTGCTCTCGAATGTGATGGACGAAACCTCGTGCTGAAAGTAGACACAGACAAGCACCGGTACTACAAGTCGCTAGAGCTGCCAGTCGAGGTCGATCCAGACACGTCAAAAGCCAGCTACAAGAACGGCGTACTGGAACTGATCCTCAGACGCAAGAGCCCAGGGAACAAGGCCAAGCAGATACAGATCGAATAGTGGGCAGAGAAACTCTCCTCACCCACTCTCTTCTTTTTCACTCCGATTTTCGTATCATGGATTATTAACCGGGTCGAAAACGATGAGATAGCATCCATGCCATCTAATGAACTCAGGATAAGCGAGGCGGAACACAAGACCCGCATTGAAAAGATTCGGGGCCAGATGCAGAGAAGCCGGGTCGAGGCTCTTTACCTGACGAGCCCTACACGAATTATGTACGTAACCGGCTTTTCTTACATATCGACTGAACGGCCTCTGGCCCTTGTCATCCCCCGTGATGAGCCGTTATTCTTTATGGCCCCTAAGCTCGAATACGACCACATCAGGGGAGAGTGCACGCTTGCGGACGAGGTGTACACGTACCCGGACTATCCCGGGAGGGTGCACCCTATCCGAATCTTCGCGAAACGGATGGCCGAGAGAGGACTCAGATCGTCAGTGATCGCCGCAGACTCGTTCGATGGCGCGGCTGGGGGATTTGGTTATCGGGGCCCTAGTCTACGCGACCTGATGTCAAAGGCAAGGTTCGTGGACGGACGGGACATTGTCGACCGTATGAGACTTGTAAAATCCAAGCAGGAGATTCGACTCTTGAGGGAGAGCGCGCGATGGTGCGAGGTCGCCCATGACATTCTGCTCG
>MNDT01000042.1 GCA_001915065.1 archaeon 13_2_20CM_2_53_6
TCCGCTATTGACATCGAGGGTCGCAGAACCGCTAATTGTATCGACAAAAAACCAGAGGAAGATACCGAACGCGAAAGCCGCGAGATACTTTTCGTCAATCCGCCCTCGATTGTCTAACGGCACCGATGCGGGTCTATGGCGAAGCAATCGGCTAAGCCTGTGCCCGGCAAAGACTAGCCGGTCAACGAGCTTACTGGCTCCAGTTATCAACAGCAAGCCTGCAAACGCAGGGATAAGCGTCGCTCCAGTCCAAGCAAGGAAGCTCTCTGCGAATCCTATCATGAACGCATTTTCTCCTCAGAGACAGTATTGAGAATTGTGGCTCAAAACGCGAACTAAAAGCGATAGTGAGCGGTTCTCCGATGTCTAGGGGCTCAAGTAGTCAAGCAATGTGGTTTTCTTCTTTCCTTTCTTTACGCCTCTATTCTTTACCGTTGCCAAGTATCTATGCATCTGTTCTTCCTTGCGTCTACTGGTCCAGTAATATGCTTCGTCCACGGTGCCTTCAGTCATGAGGACTGTCGTCTTCCCCGGCCTCGTACGGCCCGTTCTTCCGCGACGCTGTATCATCCGGATCTCCGAAGGCACCGCCTCGTAGAAGATCACATGATCCACATCAGGCACGTGAAGTCCCTCCTCGCCAATACTCGTCGTGACCAGTACGTTGTACTTGCCATCTCTGAAATCTTCAAGGATCTGCATCTGTTCGCCCTGGGTTAGTCCGAGATCCTCCTCACTTCTGCTGGCCTGACCCACGAACCGCACGGCTTGGACACCCTCGATCCTGTTCAGATTCTCTGCAATTGTTTCGACCGTGTCTCGGAACTGGGTGAAGACAATGATCTTGGAGAGTGGATTTGACTTCAGGTCGTTCGAGACGAGTTCTCGAAGCTTGGATTCTTTCGGGTGCGGAGTCTTCTCTAGGGACGCGGAGAGCTCTTGTGCCTGAATTATCTGGGGATCGCGAGCTAGTCCGCGAGCTGATTTTGTCTTTGCTCTCTCAAGCCTTGAGAGGAACCTGGTAGCGCTGTATGCTCCCTGAGTCTCCAGCAGATCAATTGCATGCATGAGAGACATGGCCTGCGACTGCAGCTGAACTGCGCCATAGAGGGCGCCTGCGCCTCCTCTTCTGAGGCTATTATGGAGCCTCTCTCCAAGTTCGAGAAGCATTCGTTTGCCGACTCTGACATTCGCAGGTAGTTGGTGCATTGATCTAAGCTTGTTCACTCTCACGTCGAGTGCTGCATGCAAGACCTTTGTCGCCTGCTTGTAGTTTTCCGGGAGTGGCAAGCGTAACCAGTTGACTTCGACGTCTTTCACATAGTCCGCGACATCAGAGTCCTTCTCCGTGCGAGTCTCTACATTGGCTATGGCTAGTTTCTCACATATCTCTTCAACACGTGTCTTCTTGGCACTAGGGGACGCGGTGAGCCCTAGTATGAGCGGCTGTGCCGCTTGCGACCTGTACGCTTGAGCGACGTCTGTGTAAGCATAGTCGCGGACGCATCTGTGAGCCTCATCAAATACGACGAGCGACACGTTACGGAGGTCATACCGCCCCGCTGAAACATCATTCCTGATTACTTCGGGGGTTGCAAAGATGAGCCGAGCGTCGTCGAAGTCTGAGGCTCGCGTAGCTGGCGGTGTCTCACCCGTCAGAGATACTGACTTTGCAACTCTGTCGGGATAGTGTTTGTCGAAGAATCCAGAATGCTGAAGGACAAGAGGTCTTGTCGGGGCGAGAATGAGCGCCTTACTTTCGGGATATTTGGCAAGCCGTTCAGTTGCGACGAGAAGAGCTACCATCGTCTTGCCCAGACCTGTCGGCAGAACCACGAGCGTGTTGGCTGCGAGGGCAGAATTGGCAATGGACCTTTGATACTCCCTAGGCTCAATGCCCACTGGGCTCAACGCTTGCATCAGGGAATCTGTCCGGTCTGCCTAGCGGGGCTTGGGTCCATAGTCGAGAGGGGCGTGGCGTAGCAGGAAGAAATGTTTTCGCCCATACTTCGCCACTAGAACAATGCTTACTAGCCATGACCCTACGGAGGCCGCTTCTACTATCATTCTGACAGGGCGGTCGAAGAAGAGAAAACCGGTTAACCCGAATAGGATTCCGAGAAGCGCCAGAAACTGATACCTATCAACGAAACGAAAGTCGTGGCGACCAGCTCTCCAAGACCCGAATAATGTTACAGTGTAGAGGGCAAGACCGCCTCCTGCCGCTATGGCGAACGATATCATGTCCCAGTACGAGAGCTTCAACAAAAGCAACCCGACCTCGTCAGCTACGAGTCCAACCCCAATACCCATAACCAGAGCGCTGTCCCATCGAGTTCTCGCATCCGCCGCGTAAAGCATGACCCCTGCGGCGACGACTACAAGTATGAGACCATAGTACATGTGGTGAAATCTGAACCCTGCGACCTTGAGGACTGGACAGTGTAAGGTGCAAACGGACTCAAGAATTACGAAGAGCCGGGCGATAGTCACTGACACAGTGTAGCCTAGCGATATGAAGAAGAGGCCCACGGGTCCAAGAAAGGATCCCACCCGCTGCATTCCAAATCACTGCTTCCGCTATCAATCTCTTTAAGCTATCCGCTTATCATGCGAGCATGATTCCGCGGCGAAGAGAATTTCATCTACCAGCTAAGCAAAAACAAAGTTCTAAGGCATAAGTGGCATACTGGTCCTAAACTCGCAGTGAACATGTCCGTGACGATGGGGGTCCTATATTGAAGTGGAAGCAGCTCGTACACAACGGGGTTGCATTTCCCCCACCCTACACGCCAAAAGGGCTCCACATCATCATAAGCGGAGAAACAGTCCCATTGTCGCCAGATGCTGAAGAACTGGCCTACGCGTGGGGAAAGAAACGGACAACACCCTACGTCCAGGACCCCGTATTCCAGACAAACTTCCTCTCCGACTTCTCAAAGCTGCTACCCTCAAAGTTTGCCAACGTGAAGTATTCCGAGATCGATTTCACGCCCGTTTACGAGTACCAGCAGAAAGAGGAACTCTCCAAGGCCGACAAGGACCTGAAAAAGAAGCTGGCCACCCAGCGAAAAGATCTTCGCCTACAACTGAAGGACAAGTACGGCTACGCGATCATTGATGGGACGAGGACCGAATTTGCGAACTATATGGTCGAGCCACCAAGCATCTTCATGGGCCGCGGTAGCCATCCCATGCGTGGCCGCTGGAAACCAAGAGTCTTTCCAGAAGATGTTGTGCTCAACCTCTCAGAGGACACGCCAGTCCCCCAGCCACCAGTTCCAGGAAACTGGAAGAGTATTGCTCATGATCACGATTCCATCTGGCTCGCCTACTGGGTTGACAAGCTTAGCCAGGTACGCAAGTACGTCTGGCCCTCGGACATCTCGGATCTTCGACAAGAACGAGACAAGATGAAGTACGACAACGCGAAGAAACTGCGTCGGCAGCTCGCAGACGTACGCCTGTTCGTTGAGAAGAATCTAGACTCTCCAGATGTCAAAGCCCGCAAGCTGGCGACGGTATGCTACCTCATCGACAACCTGGCGATGAGAGTTGGTGACGAGAAGGAGGAGGATGAGGCCGACACGGTTGGAGCCTCAACTCTAAGAGTCGAGCATCTGAAATTCCTCCCGAAAGGCGTCGAGTTTGACTTCCTCGGCAAGGACAGCGTGCGATGGGAAAAGACCCTTCAACTGGACGGCGTCGATAGTCCAATCAGACGGAACCTCCAAGAGTTTTCGTCCGGAAAGAAGCCCGAAGATCTAGTCTTTGACGGGATAACCTCTGAGGGGGTCAACCGGTTCTTGGGAAAAGCGATGCGGGGGCTGACGGCTAAGGTCTTCAGAACACATCATGCCACCGAGACGGTGCAGACCTACCTTGGCCGGCACAATGGGTTCAAGCCTGACGATCCCGCCTTCGTCAAGATGTATCATGCGAGAGTCGCGAACCTCGAAGCCGCAATACGATGCAACCACAAGAGGACCCCACCGAAGACGTGGCAGAGTAGCCTCGACAAGAAACAGCAGCGGCTTGCTGAGTTGAAGACGCGCGAAGGCAAGACTGAGAAACAGAAGCAGCGTTTGGAGGAAAGGAAGAGGAAGCTGGAGCTTGACGTCAAGCTTCAACAACGGACTCGAGACTATAACCTGAACACTTCACTGCGGAACTATATCGACCCAAGAGTCTACAAGAACTGGTCTAACAAGGCAGAATTCGACTGGACAAGCGTCTACCCGAAGACATTACAAAGAAAATTTCTGTGGGCTACGCGGTCCAAAGCCTAGAACCTGAACTAGAAAGTGGATCTTGTCATTTCGATGATCTTCCCGAACTCTTCAAGAGTACTAGCGTAGCCCGCAGCAACGCCGGACCAGACCTGGCGTTTGCCAGCAATAGTGCTCTTCGCTTCTGCAACGGACATTCCCGACTGGATAAGATAGGCAGCAGCACACGTAGGACTACGACCCGTCCCTCTAAGACAGTGGAGAATCACTTTCTTGCCTGAATCGACGTTGTCTCCGATGACACCTGATGCTACTTTCAGCCGGCCCAGTGGGATCGCTTGTCTATTCTCCTCAAGTTTCGGGGTTCTTTCATCGTAGGTTATGCCCAATTCTTGGCACCATGCTTTCTCATCTGCGATGTCGACTAGATCCATAATCACGAGCTCGGTCCCGTACTGGCGCTTGAGTTCTATCAGGTCGCTCTTCGAAGGAGCAGCCCCAACCCAGAGCCTCTCAGGAATAATCTCTGAGAGATCCAATCTGTCAAGCTCGTCTATTCTATCAGTTATTAGGATGACGCATTACCGTACTTTACGATGGCATCCACTAAGCCCAATCTTCTCGTGGGCACAGATGTGGTCGATAGAAAGAATATTGAGAGACTCTCGGAACATTCCAAGGTCTACACTCTCGCGAATACAACAGGAGACGACCTCGAAAGGATCCTGCCTATCGTCGATGTGCTTCTCGTGTTTTCCTGGCCCAGGGAGTTGACGTCTGAGAATCTTCAGAAGATGAGTGGGCTCAAGTTCGTTCAGAGCATTCTCGCTGGCGTCAACCACATTCCCTTCGCCAACTTGAACAAGAACGTCATCGTGAGCAGCAACGCGGGTGCTTACTCGGACGAGGTTGCAGAGTACGCGTTGGCCCTGCTACTCTCGGCTGCGAAGAGGATAGTAGAGCTCCATGTCTCCCTCAGGGAGGAGAAGTGGACTCTAAGACGGACACTCGACGCCGGGACAGAGGTCACCATTCTCAGAGACAAGGTGCTGGGCATACTCGGATTTGGAGGAATCGGGACCTCAGTGGCGAGGACGGCCCGCGGTTTCGGCATGCTCGTATACGCCTATTCTAGAAGAGCAAAGCCTGCTAAGGGTGTGAAGATATTCGATGGAGAAGACGGGTTATCGAGCGTTCTTAGGGAGTCTGATGCTGTAGTCTTGGCTCTGCCTCTGACCAATCAGACGACGAGAATCATCAATCGTGAGAGATTGTCAGTTATGAAGAATACTTGCGTACTGGTCAATATTGCTCGGGGAGAGCTCGTTGATGAGAAAGCTCTTTACGATCAGCTTGTTGCCAACCCGAATTTCAGGTACGCCACTGATGTCTGGTGGTACAGAGAGTCGCGGGAAACCCTCAAGACGGATTATCCGTTTCTCTCTCTGCCCAACTTCATAGGGACGCCCCACGTCTCGGGACCGTCCGGCCTTGCCACCGGACGACCCGTTCAGCTCGCCGTCGGGAACACGATAAGATTCCTGAAAGGCCTACGACCTCAGAACATCGTAGATCCGAGAGAGTATGTGACCAGCTACCCATACTAGGAAGCGTGGCCCACTGTTACTTCTTGTGACAGCAAGCCGCGCATCAGGTCGATCGAAACATTTCCGCCCGAGATTACTAGGACAACGCGCTTCCCGAACTTGGTCGGGTCGCGCTCACTCACGAGAGCTGCTAAGGGTGCGGACCCCGATGGTTCAGGGAAGATATGAGCCTCGCGAACCAATAGCCTCATCGCAGACAAGATCTCATCATCAGATACATTGAACATTCCATCAACATTCTTTCGACAAGCCTCAAGAGTCAGCTCGCCAGCCGAGGAAGGGATCAGTCCGTCGGCAATAGACTGGGGAGCCTCAAGTTTCACGAGCTTGTCAGCTCTAAGAGACATTTGCATCTTGGTTGCACCCGCCGGTTCTACACCGTAGACCCTCGCTGAGGGTCTCAACGCTTTGACCGCTATGGATATCCCCGAGATGAGTCCACCCCCGCCGACGGGAACGATGACTGAGTCGAAGTCTCTCAACTGTTCAACAGTCTCGAGCCCGCACGTCCCCTGACCGGCTATAATATGGGGATCGTTGAAAGGATGCACGAAGGCCGCGCCTGTCCTCTTGCAGATCTCAACCGCTTTCGCCTCTCTGTCTGAATGGTACTTTCCAAATCTTACAACTTCTGCTCCGTACTCCGCGATCGCGTCGGCCTTTTCTCTCACGGCCGTTTCGGGAATCACGACAGTAGACTCTTTTCCAAGTAGATGTGCGCTGTACGCAACCGCCAGTCCGTGGTTGCCTGACGATGCGGCGACGATCTTACTTGAAGCTAGCTGGCAGATCTTGTTGTACGCTCCTCGGATCTTAAAGACTCTAATCGGCTGGAAACATTCCAGCTTGAGATAGACCTCTCGTCCGAGTCTCTTTGAAAGCGAGGGCGATTCTACTAATGGAGTGCGCGACGCGACTCCGGCTATCCTGCCTGCTGCAGCCCTGATATTCTCGATGGTTGGAAGTGTTGTAGTGTCCATTATTGGCACCTTCACAGTTGCGCTCTAAAGAACTCTTTCAAACATGGTTCAACGAAGAAACATAGAATCTGGACGAGTCTTCGGAAGCTCTTTAACCTGCAGTAGGAACGCTTCAGTCGTTTCGCGAATTGCTTCCGACTGCCGGCGTCAACAGGGTGTTCGGTCTCCTTGACCTGTTGCGGGCGTATAACGGGAAGACTGACGTGGCCAACCTGACGATAGACCTCAGAATTGCTTTGGACGAGTTGCTGCCAATCATTGACACCGCAGAGTATATGGGTCTCGTAGACGTTCAGCAGGGAGACATCTCGCTCACAGACCTGGGCAAGAAGGCGCTCAGCGGCAAGATTCCTGAAAGGAAGAAGCTCGTGCACGATAGGTTAGTAGGCCTTGAGCCATTCGCTGACGTGCTCCGGATAACTCACGAGAAGAAGCAATTGAGCAGGTTTGAGCTAGCACGGTTTGTAAGTTCCAAGTACGGCTACACTACTGATCTCCCGACAATCGTCAACGTGATCATCAGCTGGGGCGTGTTTACCGGATTGTTCAGATACGACGGACAATCAGAGAGCCTACTCCCCAGGGAAGCTGGACGCTAGCTGATCTTCGAGATTATCCTGTCGGAATAGTCGAACATGGCCGGGTCCCGCTGGCTTCGAGGTCGCTCCAACGTTATCGGAACATCATCTAGAATCTTGGCTGGTCTGTGTCCTAGAACGATGACCCGGTCCGCCATGTAGACAGCCTCCTGTACGTTATGGGTCACCATCACTACACAATTCGTTGCATAGATGGGGTCGCGCCAGATTTCAAGGACCTCCCGACGGAGGTTCTCAGCCGTGAGTGCGTCGAGGCTGGAGAAGGGCTCGTCCATCAACAAGACTTCTGGCTGCAGCGCAAGTGCTCTTGCAATCCCAACACGCTGCTTCATCCCGCCCGAGAGTTCTTTAGGATAGGCCGTCTCGAAGCCTTCCAAGCCCACGTCCTGAACATACTTCTCGGCTATCTTCAACTGTTCCTCCTTTGGGATCGCGGAGCCGGAGAGAGCCAGTTCAACGTTGCCCAGAACAGTCTTCCAGGGTATTAGAGCGAACGTTTGGAAGATTACACCAATCTTCGAGCTGGGAGCGGTGATGGGTTGTCCGTGAAAGAGAACTTGGCCTGAGGTTGGCTTGTCCAGCCCATCGATTATTCGCAGGAGTGTGCTCTTGCCGCAACCGGAGGGGCCGACGATACAGAGGAATTCCTTTTGGACCTTGAAGCTGATATGGTCTAGTACCGTTGTGTTCTTTCCCTCTCCCGGGTAGGTCTTTGTAATGTCCTTGATCTCCAGGAGCGACTCGCTGATCTGGGTCAGTGACTTTATGCCTCGAACTTGTACTTGTCAGCCTTCCGCAACATTCTTCTCCATACGAGTCTGTTAATGATGAGTACTGTGGCAGTCATGACAAGCAGGGCAGCAAATACTTCCACGTTGGCTAGGGCGACCTGCGCCGGGTCCGCCTCAAGGGTCGTCGCCTTTACGAGGAACGATCCTAGCCCTTGAACATTAGCGTCTGCACTGACATATTCCGAGACTATGAGAGCGTTCCATCCCCCACCCCATGCCTGGATGCTGCCAATTAGAATTGCAGGAAACGATGCAGGAACCAGTATCTCCTTGACGAATCTGCCACCCCGAACTCCGTACGAAGCGGTCGCCTCCAAAAGATCGTTGGGAACACTGTTCACAGCACCTACAATGTTGAACAGCAAGTACCACTGCATACCAGTGAGAATCAGCACTATCGAGGCAATGTTTAGCGTCAGTCCGATGTAAGGTGTGTTTCTGAAAGGGTCCACGAGCAAAATAATGACCAACGGAAAAAGGGCCGTGGCTGGAATGGATTGTCCGATATCGAAAATGGGGAGAAGCCATCGGGACAGTCGAGCGCTTCTAGCGACGAGAATTCCTGCTCCGAGTGTCCAGGCCAAGGCAATGCAGTACGCAGTGGCCAAACGGGAAACCGATAGCAGAGTGCTTAAGAAAAGTTCTAGTGCGGTTACATTATTCGCCAGCAAAGAGAAATTGGTTGCAATAGCATTCTCTATTGATTGAGACTTCGGTGGGATAATGATCGCGAGCGCGACGGCGACCAGGCTTAGGAAGATCGCGTAACTGGCGAGTTTTCCCCAGAGGGGGATTCTAGTAATTCGTTCAGGAAACCGTAACCTCTCTCTCGCGTGCAGCAGTCGCCTGAGTCGAGTAATCTCGACGACCCTATTGAAGTAGGATTTTTCTGACTTGAGGAATGAGGTGACTGGTGAAATGAGGCGGCCCTCATATCTTCTCATCCCCTCTCCAACGATGCTTCTCTGGGTCTCCGTTGCTGGTGCGGCGACAGTTTCATACTTGTACTTCTCTGCTCGCCTGCCAAGCGGCCGCCAGACTAGCTGGTCAATCGCGAAGATTATTCCGACGAGGATGATGAGACCGAAAAGAGCAGAGGCGAGATCTGGCTTGCGGCCGGCAATTGCAATGTAAGAGCCCAATCCTGGGAGATTGACCGTTCCAGGGATGTACTCCTCGATGGGTATCAGATACCAACCTCCTCCCCAGGCGAGGATGCTGCTCCAGATCAGTTCCGGATATACGGCCGGAAGAACGATCTGGCGAAGATATTTGAATCCGCGGACGCCATAGGCTCGGGACGCTTCCTTGATGTCCGCAGGAATCGCGTTCACTCCGGCTATGACCCCGAAAGTTGGGGCCCAGGCCATGGCTGTAAAGATCATTATGATCGAGGCCAGTTCTTGGCCAGGGGTGCCAGGAAGCCTGTTCAAGACCAGAAGGAAGACAACAGGTAGGAATCCGAGAACGGGGACCGACTGGAAAATGTCGAGTAGGGGCAACATGACGTGAGAGGCGCGGTGGTTCATTGCGGTAAAAATGCCATAGGCCAGCGCAAACGCAAGGCTGAGACCATACGCAATTGTCATTCTGGATAGAGTTCTACCTGCAAAATAGGGGAGCATCGAAGTCTGATTGTTTTCGATGATTGGAGTTGCAGCCCCGGTCAGAAGTATCACGGTGATCAGAAGAGCCAGCGCAACTAAACCAACCGCAGCCAGAATAAACCTCGTAATCACGACAGCAGGCTTGGCCGCGGATGAAGTAAACCGATCTCTTCTGAGAGGCAGTCTCGGCAGACGTACTCCATCCCCTGATGAACTGTGAACGGACCCTCATCTCATATTATAAAAGGGCAATCGAAAAGACACCGAATTGCTACTAACACCCCAGGACAGGATTTTAACCGACTCATTGATAACGCGGTCCGATGACGGTTCAGCGTAGGATTCCCTTGGCTAAAGCCCTCAGCGATGTCGACACAAGGCAACGTGAGATTTCGGAGTACATCGACCGAAACAAGGATCGGTTCGTAGAAAAACTGAGAATCCTCTGTCAGCAACCCAGCGTATCGGCTCAGAACCTGGGAATGACAGGGGCAGCTCAGCTCGTAGAGAGGTTTCTCAAAGAGACAGGATTCACCACAGAATCCTTCTCGCCGACCCATGGACCTCCTATCATTTTCGGCGAACTCCTGTCTAAACATGGGAGCAAGACGCTGTTAGTGTACAACCATTATGATGTCCAGCCGGTAGAGCCAGTCGACTTGTGGACCCATCCACCGTTCTCGGCCGCTGTGGACGATGGCAGAATCTATGCTCGGGGGGCCAGCGATAACAAGGGAAACATCGTCTCCCGCCTGATGGCGATCGAGGCCTTCCAAAAAGTCAGAGGAGACGTTCCATGCAATATCAAGTGGGTCGTTGAAGGCGAGGAAGAGATTGGAAGTCCTCACTTCGCCGAATTCATCGCAAAGTACAAGGGTCGACTGACCGGAGAGTCCGCTATCTGGGAGTTCGGAGGCCTAGACTATGATGACAGACCCTTGGTCACTCTTGGTTTGAAAGGAATGCTCTATGTTGAGTTCAAAGTCCAGACTGCGTTGAAGGACTCGCACTCGGCCCGGGCAGCGGTTGTAGAGAACCCTGCTTGGCGGCTGGTGAGGATGCTCGATACGATTCAGGACGAGGATGGCAGAATTCTGATAGAAGGATGGTACGATGATGTAAAACCGTTCACAGCCGAAGAGCTTGAGGTAATACGGAGCATGCCTCTAGAAGAGCATAGCATCCGAGACGAGCTTGGAATCAAGAGCTTCCTCTACGGACTCACAGGGTTTGAGTTCAAGAAAGCGTTCTACGGAAGTCCTACAGCCAATATCGCGGGAATCTGGTCCGGATACACCGGACCCGGACACAAGACCGTCCTCCCCTCCGTTGCTAGAGCCAAGATGGACTTCCGCCTAGTACCAGACCAGGACCCGGCAAGGCTTGCTGGCAAGCTAAAGCAGCATCTCGCACGTCACGGGTTTGAAGACATCGAAGTCAGCCTGCAGGCTGAGAATCCCGCTGCGCGAACTCCGATCAGCTCACCAATTGCAAAGATAGCGGCCAGAGCAGGCAAAGAAGTATTTCACAAAGAGCCCGTGACACTAGTGACCTCGGCCGCCTCGGGTCCCATGCACTATTTCACAAACACACTACGGCTGCCAACTGTCGCCATCGGTTGTAACCACCCTCGGAGTAACACTCACGCGCCCGACGAGAATCAGAGGATCGATGTCTTCGTTCAGGGAGCCAAGTGGATAGCCAAGGTTATCGAAGACTTCGCGAAAAGCTCGGAATAGGGCTAAGACGCTCCCTCAAGAAAATACGAGCTTCGTCATTCCTTGGCGCCGTGTCCGCTAAGAAGCTGGGCCATTTTCTCGTCCTTGCGTTCAGTTGCCACCATCAGTGGGGTCTTCCCCTGAAAGTTCTTGGAGCCAATATCAGGCTTAGCGTTCTCTAGGAGCCATCGAGCGATTTCGTAACTACCCTTCGCTACTGCATTGTGCAGAGCTAGTGTTGTCCCCGACTTTGCGCCATGGCTGTAGGCTAGTTGGACGAGTTCGAGGTTGCCGCTCCAGACCGCGTGCGGTAGGAGTGGTATTCCATGGGCGCCGGTAGCGCTGGCGCTTCGAGGATCATCCTTCAGGCGACGTTCGACCTCGTCACGCCGGCCGAGCATGGCAGCCGTGCAGATCTCGAGTGGTGCTCCGTTATCAAGTAGATACCTAGCGACTTGAGCGTTGCCCACCTGGGCGGCGGCCTGAATCGCGGTCTCTCTATCATTGTCATTCCACTGATACGAAGCATTCAGCAATTGTGGATTCTCGGCCAGCATCTGTCTGACCTTCTCCACGTTTCCATGGCCCGCAATAACAAATTCCCGGATCTGCTCAACTGAAGGGGGTTGTTGCTGCGTCTGCACGAGTTCCATTCGTCAGGAGAATCACATAACCCTTCTCTCTGATGAGGCGCCGGAGCCGTTAATTTGGCTGCTGGGTCCTAATGCTAATTACAGACGGATTGGTGCGTCCACATCGAATTCTTAGTGCTTGGTCTGACTGACATTTCGTCGTTCAAGGTAGTGCCTGCTATAGATAGGCGCCATGAGCCCGACATGGATCTTGAAGGATCTGAAGTGTTACTGGTTTGCGCGTTCCTTTATTCGTCTCTGCATTTCCTCAGGCGGCACATCCTCGACATGGGTAGCGATTCCCCAAATGTTGCCTACCGGATCCTTAACGTTGGCATTTCGATCACCGTAGAACTGGTTTGTTGGTTCGCTGATCGATGTCCCACCTGCTTCCAACGCTCGCTTGTACACCGTGTCAACATCGTCAACGTAGACGTAGAGCTGGCTCGGCATTGCCTTATTCTCCGAGGTTGCATCAGCGATCATAATGACGGAGTCTCCGATTTTCATCTCGGCGTGAGCCACGCGGCCTTCAGGGCCGCTCATGAAGTCCTTCTGTTCCGCGCTGAAGACACGTTTCAAGAACTCCGAGCCCGGGCATTCTCATCTGGTGGGGCCGGTGGGATTTGAACCCACGACCTCTGGCCTCGATTTCTCGAGGTCGCCAGCGCCCCAGGGTCACCGTCCATAATCGGACTCTGGTATCCTCTGGGCGGGGCTAATCCCTTGACCAAGCTAGACGACGGCCCCTGAACAGAGCGGGCCGGGGGACCTGACGCTTTAGCTCTTACGCTCGCCTCCATCGAGAGTCGACACGCATTCACGTCAAGGAGAGTCTCGCGAAGAGAGGTTCAAACAACAGTTTGTGATCCTTGGAGTACAGTGGTTAGCAGGAAGACGTTGAGAGCAATATCAGGACGTACTCATTGACGTCGAGGGCGCGACCGTGATGGAGGGGTGCTAGGGTTTGTATAGAAGATCTAACGAGATAATGGCACGCTGTGAAGTAGATCTTTGTCGCTTAGCTGGGCAGCGTCATCATTATCCTGCCAGACTTGCGGCTGTGCACACAACTCCTGCGCAACATGCCGCACACCAACCGATTGCTCTGACTGCGCTTCTTGCTGTTGCAACAATACCCATCAGTCTTGGAGGCAGATGAGAATAGGAAGGGGCATCAATGTCGAATACTTCAGCTCAGCATGGATGACCATCGAGGTTATCGGCTCAGTCTGGTCCGGTCTGGTCGCCGGAAGCTTTGCACTCCTAGCTTTCGGAGGTGACAGCCTGGTGGAGCTGTTGTCTGGTCTCACAGTATTGACGTTTCTTCGAAAGAGTCCGAGCCGCTCTAAGACAGACGCGAGACGGCTTACAGAGAGGATAACAAACGGCTTACTCTTCTCACTGCTTCCCGTGATCGGACTGGGCGCAGTCTATTCATATCTTACCGGACTCAGACCGGAGGCCTCACCGCTGGGCATTACAATTGCGGTAGGCGCGGTAGTCATCATGCCCTATCTCTGGCTGGAGAAGAGAAAGATAGGTAGAGAAACCCGTTCCTCTATCCTCTCGATGGACGCCGTCGAATCCCTAACATGCATCTTCATGTCGATTTCCCTGCTTGGAGGACTCCTCGTCGAATACTTTCTCCGACTCTGGTGGGTAGACTATCTAGCCACCGGAATCATACTTGCGTTCGTTGCGAGAGAGGCTGTCGAGTCGTACCACGAACTCCACGAACAAGAATGAACTCATCGACCCCTGGTCAAAAGACACGGAGATTCGGCAAGAGCGTTCAGCTGAACCCGATTTTCCGGCTCAAGCGATAGGTCGCCAACGCGCCAAGCCCACTTATCAGAAGGAGAGCTGCGATTGGAAAGACGGGAACTGCCAGAAGAGTTGAAACTATTCTATCGGTTGGTATGCTTACCGTTCCAGTGTAGAAGCTTGAGAATCGCAACGGCAGCGATGTGAGGTGATCCGCCCTTGCAGCGTCTGCCAAGCCGCTGGAGTAGTACACTCCTATTATGAAGGTTCCGAGGGAACCGAGAATGTTGACGGTTCCTCCCGGCGCGGTGTACGTTGCTAGCATTAGTCCGCTGCCCACTAAGGTGATGAAGGCGAGGCCGACTTGGAGGAGCATGAGGCTCTGTGATTGCGAAGACGTGACGTCTACGGCACTGGGAAGATTGTAGCCGAAAAGAGCCCATCCAATGGCTAGAAGGCTGGCGAAAACACCCAGTCCTCCCGATAGCAAGGCGCGAGCGTGAGTTGCTCGCGGCACAATCTTCTGAACGCTAACAGATGACATTATCTTCTAGGCTATTGCCGAGACCGACCGTCCCAGCAGATAAATCTACCAATTTTAACAAAGCGATTCGAGGAGGCTTCCCACCGTCATTTTTCTCCGCTTGGCTTCCTTCAGCAGTATCTTCTGAACGCCGCTCGAATATTGAACCGCCTTCTTCGGCCTGTTCACAACATCCTCCGGAAGTTTCCAATCATACGCAAGCCGTCGAAGAATGTGCTTTCGCACAACCTTGCTCCCAACCAGTCGAAGCTTGAGGGATATGGGAAGTCGTAGCGCGTACTCAACTAGCGGGAGGAAGGCAAAGGGACATCTAAGCTCCAAACGATGCGAGACGGCCAGCTTATCTCCAGGCTCAAAGTCATTCGCTGAGGCCGCTAGGACACTATTCCACACCTCTTCCCTAGCTTGCCGAAGCTTCTTCTTCGCTGCTAGGTTGTCGAACCTCCCATAGCCGGCGAAGAGTTCGTCGCTGAGCTGGCCTGCGAGGAGGCATTCAATTCCCATCTCTTCCGCGACCTCGCAAGCAAAGTAAAGTGGGACTGAGACGCCGACGAGTGTCGAGTCGCTACTCTCGATGGTCTGTACGACGTCTGGAAGCGCGTCCAGAACTTCTGCCTCTGAGAGTTCTCTTACAGTAAGGTCCAGGTCGAGTTGCTTCGAGACTGTTCGCGCATGATCCAACTCTGGCTGACCCTTCAATCCAACGGTGATCAGCTCTGGTCGGAGATCGTTCTCCTTAGCCGCCTGTGCCACAAGTGTACTGTCCAGTCCGCCCGAGAATGCCAGGGCGGAGTCCTTACGAACTCCATCTCCTAGCGAGTCGACCAGCAATTCGCGTAGCCTTGCTGATGCTTCGTGTTCTGACACTCTGATCTTTTTGGGTCTAGTGAGGGACCTATCCGCGACAGTGGACGATCCTCTCTTGGATACAGCAAGTAGCTGACCAGGTTTGACCGGATTGATGTTAGTGATTCCGATCTTCGTCAGGGCCTTCCTTAGGCTAGCAAAAGCAACAATCCCGTCCATGTCCTCTCCGTAGTAGAGGGGTTTCTGTCCTACCACGTCTCTGACCGCGAGCAGTCTTCCGCCCGAGATGGCGAGAATCGCGAATGCTCCCGGGACTCGGATGGTTTCGGCGAGGGCTTCCGCGTTGGCTTCTCCACCTATCTCTTCGAGTTCTAGGTTTCCCGGGAGCGTCCCATCGATGA
>MNDT01000056.1 GCA_001915065.1 archaeon 13_2_20CM_2_53_6
GAGCGATCCCAGGGATTCTTGCCCCGAATCCAATCGTAGATCAATACAACTCGATAGTTTCACCGGGCGCGAACGCCCTGGTAGAGGCTACGATTTTTGCCATTGCTCTCCTGGCGATAATTGGTCTTCACGAATTCGGGCATAAAGCCACCACAGTGTACCACAAGCTTGATGCAACCTTTCCATACTTCATTCCTGGCCCACCCCCTATAGGTACCTTCGGAGCCCTCATTTCGCTAAAAGGACCTCCGACCAACAGAGACCAATTGTTCGACCTTGGACTCAGTGGTCCCGTCGTGGGATTCGTAGTGACGATGGCTGTCGGCTTGGCTGGCATGCTCTTTGGTGCTCCGCTCACCCAGACGAAGATTACTGAGCTAACATCGTGGAACACTACATGGGGGGCACAATGTGGAGGTAGCTGTCTGACTGACTTGAGCTTTCCAGCCTATCCACTCATTCTCGTGATTCTATCAAATCTATCGTCCAGCATTAACCCAAACGTAATCTTTGACAGACAGCTGCTCTTCGCGGCGCAAATAGGAGCACTAATCACATTCCTCAACATAGTTCCTGCATGGCAACTCGACGGCGGCCACATATCACGAGCTGTGTTCGGACCTCGAGTGCACCGCATTGCGACTTTGATGGGCCTTGGCGTGCTGCTATACACAAGGTTCTACATTTTTGCCATTTTTGTACTCATCATGATGACTATGACCGGCAGAGGTTTCGCCGGAGTGGAGCCATTGGACGACGTTAGCCCCGTCAGTAACTCAAGAAAGGCGCTTTATGTTGTCGGCCTTGCAATGCTCGTTCTGACCTTTGCATACGCCCCTCTATAGCCCTTCGGAGCTGAGCTCCTTTCATATGTCGAGCGTCATAGTCGAGACTCTAAAGAGGACTAAGGGTGGCAACGGAATTAATCCAGTTGAGATCGCGCAAGCCGCTAGAACAACTCCTGAAGCAGCATTGAGGGTCCTCGAAAAATTCTTGAACATGGAGAATCCGGATGGGACAAGACTGGATTCAAGTGCGCGGTTCAACCTGGCTTCCGAGGCGGTTCGACTAGGCGCCCTCCAAGCGGTCCTCAGAGCTCTGACATGGCAGGAATTCGAGACATTTAGCGAGGAGTGCCTCGGCAGAGCCTGCTTCGAGACTCAGAAGGGATTGATTTTCAAAGATGGAAGAAGACGCTGGCAGGTCGACATAATCGCCACGAGGGGCCAAATTATGTTGGTTTTGGACTGCAAACACTGGGAATCGCCAAATTACTCCTCGAAATTCTATGCGGCCGTAAGACACCATAAACAGTCGCTCGGCCCCCTGGTTCGTCATATGAAAATAAGGGGACTGTTGGGAAATCATCAAGATGTCTGGGCTCTTCCTGTAATCATTACTCTCTTTGAGCCCCGGGTATCCGTACTAGATGGAGTTGTTCTAGCATCCGTTGCGCAACTTGGCGATTTTCTAGAACATGTGACGCCCTACGATTCGGACCTCCCTTTCATATTAGTCCCTCACATCGTGGAAAGTCCTATCAGCTAACGCCATCAGTCGAGGATAGATCGGAATGAACGTAGTAGTGGTTGGAGCAGGCACGATGGGATCCGGCATAGCCTACTCCTCGGCCGCCGCTGGGCACAACGTCACCATAGTTGAGCAGGACCAGAAGCTCCTGGACGCTGGGCTAAGGCGGGTCCAAGAATACATCGACCGAGCTATCACACGGGGCCACCTCGCTAAGAATCAAGCCTCGACTCTCAACGCCAAGCTGCACGGCACTACGGACTTCAGTGAAGCGTGCAAGAACGCGGGAATGGTGGTTGAGGCGGTCTTTGAGGATCCGAGCGTCAAAGAGCAGGTGTTCGCGACGATCGACAAGTACTCGCCCAAGGATGCTGTCCTCGCCTCGAATACCTCGTCGATAAGCATCACTCGTCTCGCTGAAGCCACCCATAGACCCGATAGGGTCCTGGGTCTCCACTTCTTCAATCCAGTACCAACAATGAAGCTTGTGGAGTTGATCAAGGGAGGACAAACATCCGAGACGACCGTCCGAACAGCCAGCAGTTTCGTCGAGTCTCTCGGAAAAAGCGTAGTTCAGTCCCAAGACAAGACGGGTTTCATAGTCAACAAAGCTCTGATGCCTTTCCTCAACGAGAGCATAAGACTCCTCGAACAGGGCGTTGCATCCAAGGAGGACATTGACAGGGCATTCGTGCTAGGGACGAACCATCCCATGGGACCCTTACAACTATCCGACTTCATCGGTGTCGACATCGTCTATCAGACACTCAAGGTGCTAGAAGCGGAGTACGGCGGATGCTTCAAACCAACACCGCTACTGGGAAAAATGGTGCGAGAAGGAAAACTCGGGCGCAAGACAGGAAAAGGTTTCTATGACTACTAATAGCCCGCCCAGCGCGGATGAGCAGTCGAAACGTCTCACAGAGGTCATTCTGAAAGGCGACGAGGTCGACGCGGCAAAGATCGCGCGAGAACTCGCAAGCGGAAGAACGGAAGCGAATGACGTGGTCGACACGATATCCGAGACGATGAACATAGTCGCGGACCTGCATGAGGTCGATAGGTACACCCCAGAACAGGTCAGCAGCTGCGAACGAGCCGCAGAGAAAGCTCTCGACGCACTAAGACCGAGACTCAAACTTGAACCGAGGAGAATCTCAGGCAGAGTAATGGTGGCCTCGCTGAAAGGCGACCCGCATGCTTTCGACAAGACGCTCCTGTTGACAATGCTCGAGGTAGGCGGGATCTCTTCACTGGACGGTGGAGAAGAGCTATCCCCTGAGGAACTTACAACCAAGGTGTCTGCTCTGAAGCCGGACGTCCTCGCCATCTCAATGCTAACAAGCTTAGCGGCGAAGGGTTTGCTGGAGACAAGATCCAGGCTTGAGAGTTCCGGTATTTTGACAAGAATCGTCGTCTATGGGAGAGGAACCGGCAGCCTGCCAGAGGACTCCGGAGCCCTTGTTAGGGAGGTGGACTCGCTCAGCGCCTTGAGCAAGATAGCCGAGATCCTGCTGGCTCTCTAACTACTTCTTTCTTCTTCTGAGGAGAATCAAGAGATTCCTCGTCCCCTTAACCCTCCAGATCTGGAGACCAGCCACGACCGTGGAGGCAAGAGCCGCAGAGAGCTGGGAAGCGACGAATTTGACCGAAGCATCGGTCATAGCCACACCGAAAGCCCACGTGTAGAAGCCGGCCGCGGTCTGCTGGAGGGACGCGTTTGAGTTCGAAACCCCGGAGACGATGCTGATGAACCAGCCGGACTCGATGATGTAGGGTGCGAACAGAACGAGTGTGAACGGAGCCAAGACCAGCGCGGCCGCCCTTATCATCCTCAGCGGATACAGTAAGCGACGAACTCGACGATCGGGACCCGCCATCACGTAGGCGGTACTCTCAAAGACGCTCATCCAAAGGACGAGCAGCACGATCGCGTTTCCGAGGGACAGGAACAACGCGATCGAGAGAGGCAGACTGGCGATTCCAAGAGACACACTGAATGTTTCGTCAGCAAGTCCACGGGCCAGCATGTATTCGAGGTACAGAATCTCAATAGCGACGGCAATGGCCGCGAAGAGGATTCCGGGTATCCAACCGCGGAGAATCTCCCACCGCTGGAACATCCGCTTGTACGTGCCCTCTGCCACTTGCCATCACGAGACAGAGGCAACGAGAAGGTTCGGTTAAAAAACCCGCTGGGGACGAGTAACCCGGTCGAATCTCCAAGAGTTACGGGAGATTAGTCTATCCCCATCCTCCTGTCGTGAATGCGCGCCACTGCGCTGCCCGTAGAGATTGTACGGACAAAGTAAACACGTGGTCGGTGGGTTGAAAAGAGCGTCTTGGATACTGGTAACCCTTGCCTTCGTCCTCCTAGCAACCACCACTAACCCAGGCCATTCCGCGGTCTCCAATCCCCAGGAGAACGTGAATCTTTACACGGGCAATAGGCTCGTCATCAGCTCGAACCAGCCGGCCATCCAGTCCGTATTCGTCAGGGGAAACGTGAGCGCGGCCGGACCCCTGAACACGAACTATCCGGCCAAGAACTTCACACTCACCACAAACTCGACGCAACTGTACACTTTGGACATATGGCTATCATACCCCAGCTCATACACGACCAAAGTCATCATTAACGACCCGTCTGCGGACTCCAATACCGAGTACACCTCCTACTACGTCTCGGGAGGAGACCTCAACCTGACAATATTCGCATCCTTCCAGCCTTCACCCTCTACCGGAATGGGAGCACCCGTCACCTTGTCGTCGCTCTACGGATGGTTCTTCCAGTTCGGCAATGCCTTCCCCCTCTGGATCAAGATACTCTACTCAATCCTCGGAGCACAGTTCGCCTTCGTCGGGTACAGATGGATCAGGTTCGAGGATGAGAGACGCCGCCTCGAAGGACACCTCCCGCCGTTCGACCGGGGGAACAAGATCTACCTCTGGATAGACGTGGTCTTCAGAATCCTGCTGGCCGGATTCATCATCAGCCTCGCAATAATGATAGGCGAAGTCCTCGTGATAGCGGTGGCCGAGTATCTGTTCTTCGTCGACCTCAACCTCTTCTCGCTCGTCGACTTCTTCTCGCTCTTCTTCGTCGCCGCCCTTGGGACAATCATCTACCTGGCCAGGGAGGGCCTGGACAAGTTCTTCGACCTCAAACCGATAATGGAGGATTAGAAAATGGGACAGAAGAGAAGAATGGCATCCAACGATGACCAGCTGTCCGAGTTCCTATTCGGCTCCGTAAGACCTTGGTGGGACCGGCAACCCTGGCTTCGAAGAGTCTTCACTATCGCCCTCCGGTCGGTCGACAAGTCCTACAGTCGCTGGAGCAAGGCCAGAGTCTCCCCACGAAGGTTCAGGAAGATACAGGAACGCCTCGACCGCGAGTACCCGCCCGACAAGTTCTCGCCCTCGAACCTGATAGGCAGAGACAAGGAGTTCAACCTCCTCCTAGACTCCTTCAGGCTCCACGTCCTCCGCCACCCGACGCTCACAAAGTACTTTGGTAGAGAAGAACTCCCCAAGGCTGTATGTCTCGCTGGTGACAGCGGGACCGGGAAAACGTTCCTGACTATGGTCTCTCTGAGAGAGATGCTTCTAGAGGGCTACCGCAGCGGAGTCCTCGTCACGCCTGTCATATTGAAGGGGTCCGATGTGTACTCCGAGTTCTACGGCAAGAGCACCCGGCAACTCGGCAGGTTCCTAGACTACGCAAGCTCCGTACCCTCCGTCGTCTACATCGATGAGTTCCAGAGCTTTGGACGGAAAGTCCGTGGCGAGACCGGAGCCGAGATCGAGGACACGAGGATACAGGACGAGCTGAACCGGTGGCTGGACAAGATAGTTAGTGGGAAATCCCGAACAATTGTCGTAGTAGCGACCAACGCGTATGAGAAGATACGCGAGGATATTCGTCGACGCCTGACCAAGGTTAGCCTCAACGATGGAGTCACGCGCGAAATGCTACTGGCCGTTGTCCAAGACTTTCTCAAACGGGAAGGCTGGCTCAATCTCAAGGCCGACGACCTGCTCGACCTCATGGAGAGAGAAGTAACCGTGCGGCGTAGAGCCTCTCTCACCCCAAGCGACATCCAGGAAATATTCCGAGAGGTGCGGAAGTCGAAGGAGGCACCTCTAAGAGAGAAGCTGAGAGAATCGAAGGGTGCGTTGGGTCTCGACCGTCCAAGAATCACCGCATCCGTCCAGGACTTTGCGATCGCTGCACGGAACGTGAAGCTCTACTCAGAACAGGAGAAGTCCCAAGAGGTCACCGACGCGGTCTATATCATGAAGCCGAAGGTAAGCCGGGAGGACCTTGGCGGGCTCCACGACGTGAAGAACAAAATCCTCAACCATGTCGCACTTGCCTTCAACCCGTCAATGGCCGAGCTGGGCCAGCAGTCCAACCCAAGGTTCTTCCTGATGGGGCCGCCAGGAACGGGGAAGACCCTCCTCGCCATGGTCGCTGCCGCAGAGAACAATGTCGGATTCATCAAGGTCCGCGGAGGAGAGCTGATGAGCGGCGCCAACTATATGGGCGACCCGGAGAAGCGGGTGAAAGACCTCTTCGGATTGGTCCGACAGAAGAGCCCGTGCATACTCCTACTCGACGAGGCGGACGCGATCTTCTGGGGCGGAGACCCGTCCAGCAACAAAATACTCGCCCAAGTCAAAGCAGAGCTAAGCGAGCTCCGCCCCGAGGACAGAGTCGTGGTGATCGCGACGTCGAACAAGGAGCAGCTCATAGACCAGGCTACGCGGGACCGTTTCGAGCCGAACATCTACTACGTCCACCCACCACTAAACGATACGGAGTGGAACGAGGTGGTTGCAATCCACCTCCGAAGACTCCAGCAATATCTCCACGCTGAGATCGACGCTGCCAAAGTCACGAAGATGTTCCGGAGACAACGTGTCCTCAGCCCCAGGGGAGTGTCTGAGACAGTCTCTGAGGCACACCGGCTCTGGGCGTCAGAGATCGCGGCTGCCAAGGGGGTTACCGAGGCGGGAGCATCAGAGCTGGCTATCAGGAATGTCACGACAAGGTTCGAGGAGGATATCGAGCGATTGGACGCGGCGCTCAAGGTCTACCAGCAGGAAGGTACAACTCTAAAGCGCGGCGAGGTCAACCAGGACAACTACCGGATACGGCTATTCCACTTTCAGCAGGCTATCTCAAGCTTAGAATCGCTCGAGGACAAGGAGCACAGGGAGATTGCGGAGGCGCTGATCCTCTCCCAGGCGATCCCGGGTGTCACCTATGGGCTCTACACGAGCGAGAGAGGATCGGGAGGAATACTGACCATCCAGTGCACCCTTAGGCCCATCAACCCCGGCGAGAGACACGTCTCGGTAACCGGCCAGGCAAGCTCGATGATGATGGGCCAGACATCGGTGCCTGACGACTCGGTCATCCAGAGCGCCCAGAACGCTGTCGAGGCGGTAAGATCCTGGCTCTGGTCAAAGATACGTGTCAACCTGGCCAAGTACCACGTCCATTTCCAGATCAGAAGCATACTTGAAGGCGCACCAGGGGCAGGGGTCTCAGGGCCCAGCGCCGGCTACGCGATGCTCAACGCGCTGATCTCCGAGCTTTCGAACACTCCGATAACACAGTCGAAGGTAATGACCGGGTCTATCGGGCTCAAGATGGACGTTGGTCCAGTAGGGGGTCTGGGAGGAAGGGGAAGAGAAGCAGGCAAGCTTGTAGGGATATTGAAGGCGGAGAAGGTGAAGATAACCGACCTGCTTGTTCCGGAGTCGAACCACCGGAGCGCGCCGGACGAGATGAAGATGGTCCATGACGAGGGCATCAGCGTCCACCCCATCACAAACGCTCAAGATGGGTGGCCGATACTCTTCTCGATGACCAGTGAGGAGCTGGCCAGGAAGATTCGGGGAGCACTCTTAGATCGAGAGTCACTAGTCGACATCGAGTCCACCTCTTCAAGAGTCCTTGGACAGAGCTAGTTCGAGGTCAGCGGCATATTTGCATGTATGAAGAATCCACAACTTCTACAATTCTTGACGATAGAGAAGCAACTCAAAGGGAACTGGCAGGGGTCAGTGCGGGATTTCCGATTCGTACAGCCTCTGTCTTGATTCTTTCTGCGATCTCGATGCTGGCCCGTTTCTGTGCCTGCCTTGTCTCTGCGCCGATGTGGCATGTTACGACGGTCGTCCCGTCTGGAAGGTTGACGAGTTCCTTCTCCCATTCATCGGCCGGTGGCTCAAAGTGAAATACGTCCAGCCCTGCGCCTGCCAGGCGTCCTTCTTTCAATACTCTGAGTAGTGCGGGTCCTTCGACTATGTCTCCCCTCGAGGTGTTAATCAGGTACGACCCTTTTCGCATCATTCTCAACCTTGGCTCGTTGAGGAGATGGTGGGTCTGGGGAGAGTATGGGACGTGGATGGTGACAATGTCAGATCGTCGGAGGAGGTCCTCTATCGACTCGGTTATCTCATAGCTGAGACCGGGTATGCCACGGGGACGTATGACATCGTAGCCGAGGACATCTGCCTGGAATCCTACTGTCAGGATACGAGAGACCTCGCTTCCGATTCGCCCAGCCCGTCCGATGACTCCTATCGTCTTTGACTGTAGTTCGTCTCCCATCAGCCGGTTCTTTATCCAGTGTCCCTCCTTCATGCTCCGATCCGCAAACGGAATACTGCGTAGGAGTGACAGCATCAGGCCCACAGTCAGCTCTGCTACGCTTGTTGTCGGCGCGCTGGGAGTATTGAGGACCGTGACACCCTTTTCCTTTGTAGCCTGTAGGTCGATGTTGTCGAGGCCCACACCGGCTCGCCCAACGATCTTCAGCCTAGACCCGTTGATGAGCGATGAGTCCACTTTTGTTCTCCCCCTGACGATCAGGACATCGTATTGACCAATGATGCTGGCGAGCTTCGTCCTGTCTAGTCCGGGCTGATTGTCGACGGTGAAGCCTGCGGATGTGAGAATCTTGATCCCTTCCTCGTCGATTGGATCCGAGATCAGTACTCTCAAGTCTTGATCAATGTCCCGAAATGGTCGCTGACGGGGGTTGGGCTGATACTGGTTTCAGTTTCTTAAGGAGCGCCTGGGCCGCGATTGTCACGGGGTCCCAGACGGGAGCGAGAGGAGGCGAGTAGCAGGTCTCAATCTCAGCAAATTCTTGAACCGTTAGTCCGAGATGGGCTGCCATGGACGCGGAGTTCGCTCGCAGTGTCGCTCCCTCTTCCCCGACGAGCTGTGCGCCTAGAAGTTTTCCGTTGTTCGGATTGGCGAGAAGCTTGACCGTTAGATCCTTGCCACCAGGGTAGTACGATAGACGCGTGGATCCTGTTATTCTGACTGAGACAGGATTCATTCCCATTTTCTCGGCCATTGAGATTGTTGGGCCGAGAGTCGCGACTTCAAGGCCGAAGAGCTTCACCGTTGTTACACCCGTTGAGCCCGGGTATCGTGCCTCGCCTCCGGCGGCATTTATGCCTGCGACCATCGACTGTCTGACCGCTGTTGTGGCGAGTTGGAAGAAGACATGTCTGCGCGTGATGAGGTCAAAGGTCTCGATGCAGTCACCTGCTGCATAGATGTTCTTGGCTGACGTGGCCATTCGATCGTCTGTTCTAATTCCGCCTGACTCTCCGAGTTGAATGCCAGCGTCCTTCGCCAGTTCCGTATTGGGTCTAACCCTGACGGCAACAACCACCGCGTCGACATCATGCGTTCGACCCGAGATTCGAACTCCCACCACCCTTTCTTTATCCCCGAGGATCTCCTCTAAGCTAGACTGCAAATGATATTCAACGCCGTGTTCTTGGCCCTTTTCTCTCACAATTGACGCCATGTCAGGATCGAGGATGACTGGGAGAATCTCAGGCACTATCTCCGCCTGAATCACGGCAACTCCCCGGAGTAGTAGGGCTTCTGCCATCTCGGATCCGGTGAGACCCGCGCCGATTATCGCCACCTTCTTCGCCATCGCCTCTCTCAGGTAGTCTGCGAGATGCTCGACATCGTCAATTGTTCTGATGGTGAAAACTCCTTTGAGATTTGAGCCTGCGACGGAGAGCGTGGTTGGATGGGCACCGGTAGTGAGGATTAAGCTGTCGTAGGCCAGCTCGTTGCCAAGTCGATCCTCACCGTCATGTTCGACTAGCTGGTGATCGGAGTGGATCTTGGTCGCTGTGAGCCCGAGTCTAAGGTGTATCCTGTTCGTGTGTTCGTAAAAGTCCTCGTCGAATCCTATTAACGACCTCAGGTTAGGAACGACACCGCTGAAAGCGTAGGGAAGACCACATCTCGAATACTCGGGAAGGGTTTCTGACCCTACAATGGTGATTTCGGCAGTCCGGTCCGTCTTCCTGGCATAAAACGCGGCTGTTGTGCCCGAGACGCCGCATCCGATTATTACGATCCGTCTAACCATGAAGCCGTTACGCCAAAGCTTGTCCGATAACCGTTTCTCTCAGACGAGACTCGAATCGGGAACAAGAGCTAGTTTAATCTGGCAGGCTGAAGCAACAGAATCCGAGGATTTGCCTTGAAAGCAAGCATGGATGCTTTTCTGAAGAATGGAAAGGGACTCCTACTCGCCTACGACCAGGGCTTCGAGCATGGCCCCTCGACCGACTTTAACGAGAAGAACATCGACCCTAACTACATACTGGATATCGCGCTCAAAGGACAGTTCACAGGGGTCGTCTTCCACAAGGGAATTGCCGAGAAATACTACAGCGGCAAGATTCCTCTGATAATCAAGTTGAACGGGAAGACGAGTTTGCCTAAAGGCGAACCGATATCCTCGCAGGTCTGTAGTGTGGAAGAGGCGCTCAGCCTCGGTGCGAAATACCCCAGGGGCGAGGCCGTGAAGAACGATACCGCTCCAGAGATTGTCTCGTATGCTGCTAGAGCGGGACTTGAGATCGGAGCGGACGCGGTCAAGATCAAGTACACTGGTGACCCGACTAGTTTTGCTTGGGCTGTCAAGGCGGCAGGGCTCGCCAAGGTCTTCATGTCCGGCGGACCCAAAGCACCTACTGACGAGACATTCCTAAACCAGGTCAAGGGAGCAATGGACGGCGGGGCTACTGGTCTGGCCGTGGGAAGAAACGTTTGGCAGCATGCGGATCCGCTTAAGATGGCGAGCGCACTTCGAGAGATCATATTCAACGGGAGAGAAGTGCATCACGCGCTCAACATGGTCGTAGCTCAATAACTGGTCACGTTGAACCGTACTTTTTGATCATCAACTATGTCCCAGG
>MNDT01000049.1 GCA_001915065.1 archaeon 13_2_20CM_2_53_6
CCCTATGTTTGAGTTCGTCGAACCTTGACCGGGGAACGTTCTTGTCGCTCTTGACACGAGTAGTCGAGGCGGTTACGTAGTTATCCAGCATTATTTTTGAAGGCCTCGAACCGAGAGCGCAGCAACTGCCTCGAATATGACCTTTGCACAAACCGCTGCCGTCTGGCCAGAATCGAGCTCGGGCGAAACTTCCACCGCGTCGAGGCCTATAATGTTCCGGCCCATCGATCCTTGGACGAGGGTGAGTAATTCGTCAGTCGAAAGCCCGTCAGGCTCCGGGTTTCCTACACCAGGCGCGTAGGCAGGGTCTAACGCGTCAATGTCGACGGTGACGTACGCGTGGGGGAACTTGGAGAGAAAGCTTCTGATTCTCTGGGCAGTCTTCTCGAGTGAGCTTCGTCTGAGATCTAGCGGAGTGATGACCTCCACCCCGGACTTTTTGCAATAGTCCAGCTCTGGCTTTGAGAAGGCGCGAATGCCCACTTCCATGACGTGTCCGGGACCGATGCGTTCTGCAACTCTTCGCATGAAAGTTGCATGCATGATCTTCTCACCAAGATACTCGTCTCTAAGATCAAGATGAGCGTCAAAGCTAACGATGCCAAGGTCCAAGGGCAAGGCATCGATCGCAGCCTTCGTTATCGTGTGCTCTCCACCAACCATAATCGGAATCTTGTCAGTGGCTACAAGCTCAGACCAAACGGAAGTCACTCTTTTCAGAGTCTCTTGGCTGTCTTCCACAGTATCTATGTCCCCCATATCGTGTACGGGAACTTTCTCCAGATCAACGTCCGATCGGATGCTGTACAGTTCAAGGTTTGCTGACACGTCCCGAATGGCGCCTGGACCGAAACGCGATCCGGCCTTGTACGTGCTGCTCCGATCGTAGGGCACTCCGAAGAAAACGTAACGTGCATTCTCGAACGAACTGGAGACTCCCGTGAACTCTGGACGAGGGGAGAGGTACAATTTGGCCTTGCTCAAGTTCTTTCTAGACCATGGCCGCAATGAATGTAAGGCTTGCTTCCGACAGGCGGACCACGATGAAATTTGCTCTCAAGTCATGCGTTATGAGACTGGTCAAGCAGAAACATCATGATGAAATAAGAAATCTACTACGAAGGTGCTACCTAGGCTATTTCTGACTCTTCCACATTTCTCTTACGACTGTGTTAGCAAGATAATCGTCGATCTCCGAATGTTCTGGACGGACCCCGCGTTTGCAGTTCTCGCAGAAGACATCCCTGGCGTCGTTAGTATAGCCGCAATTATCACATTTCCAGAAACTCGCATTCTTGGTCATTAGCCGAATAGCCCAGCCGTGAGAAGGTCGTGTGATTCTTGGGAAGAATACGCTTTTGTAACCAACGGAGGAACGGCGGGGGTTGTTGCGTTTGCTTCAACAAAGCGTCAAGATCACGAGCTGATATCTGAGGATACAAGGCTTGCCAGATTGGACTTTCCGAGGCCTAGGCTTCGGGCTGCTAGGTCGTTTGGTTTTAACAAAGGCCGACTAAGGGTCACACTAGTCCTTGCCTAAGGAGAGCTGTCGCAGAGTCCCTTGAATGGTAGGGGTTAGAGAGCTGAACCGCAGGCTCCCAGAATTTCTGGATCCGCGCGTTTTTCTGTCCCCATTTTAGGGACGCCCGCCTAAACGAAGGGCTTATTTTGGGAGACCTTGGCGGGTCGCTCTAGGTCGGAACATGTCCAAGCAGGAGACGAAGCCCGATACTAAGGCTACAGAGGCTCTGCGGCCTGTGGGGCTCTCGATCTCGGCCTTCTTCTATGCTGCTTCGGGGGCATACTATCTCGTCTATCCCATAGCAGCGAGCAACCCGAGCATCTGGCCCCTCTACGTCATAGGCGCGTTTTCATTGCTCGGAAGCCTGGGGGTTCTCAAGATGACGAGATGGGGTCTCTGGCTTGGTTTGGGGCTCTTTATTCCCCAAGTAATCGTACCTATCTATGCAATCAATTTTGTACTGCCCTATGCTAGCTTGACTCAGCAGCCGATTTACGTTGCCTTTATCGCGTCACTTGCAGTCTTGACGTTTTTCGCATCTTTGACCTTCCTACTCATCCTGGACAAGCGGCGCACCTTCAAGTAGACTCTTAGAGTCAGACGGAGAGATACGAATCGAATTAACCGCGCTGATGATCTTCGCCGTTTGCCTGGCTTTGTTTGAATAGCATCGAGGACAAGAGTTCATGCGTCTCCCTTCCCCGAAGCGCGGCTACGGATTATCATTAGGCTCGAGCCGCATGAAGGGCATGGATGGTCAAGTGTGACATTAGATTTTCTCTGGGTGGCGACCGCTTCAGCAAGCTGTGAGCCTAGGGCCTCCTCTTTCGAGATTAGCTGGAGCATGATTGGCCGTAGACGTTCAAGGGTGCTCCCCAGGACCCCGCGTCTTGTTGCGGATCCTGATCGAATCTCTTCCATCTGGCTTTCCACCTGAGACGTGAATCCCGAGTCCGTGATCATAGGACAATAGCGGTCAAGTATGCTGATGATCTTGGCCGCAACGGGTGTGGCTTGGATTCGAATGTCCTTGATGTAGCCTCGCCGGTAGAGAATCTCGATGATCTCGGCTCTCGTCGCTTTTGTTCCAATATTCTGCTGTTCCATCTTTCGGAGCAGACTGCTCGGATTGTACCGTGAGGGAGGCTCGGTGAACCTCTCTAGGGCATCGATCTTCTTTATCGGCACTTTGTCTCCCAGCCTTAGATCGGGAAGCTTCTGATCGTCCTCAGAGCCGTACGGATGGTAGAATTCGATCCAGCCATCTTTCAACAGTTTAGATCCTTTCAGGAAAAAGCTGTGCTGGTCCTTCCTGAGAATGAGCTTTGTCGTTTCGAGGAGGCTGGATTCGGCGAAGGTTGCCATGAATCTCTTGATAATGAGATCCAACAGGTTAGCCTCGGGATGGAGTAGCCTTCTCTTGGGCGATTCTCCTGTCGGGTAGATTGCGGGATGGGCGGAATCCTGTCCTGGGCCCTGGTTTGGCCGCAGGGAGGTTCTGTTTGTCAGCTTTGAAACGAGTGATCTGTATTCGGCTCTGGCAGCTATTCCTCTGAGAATCTCGGAATATCCGACGTCAGGGGGCAGTTTTTGGCTTGAGGTTCTGGGGTAGGAGATGAGAGCATCCAGGTAGAGCCTCTCTGCAAGTGCGAGGGTCCTAGAAGGCGTGTAGCCGAAGTGTCTGTAGGCTTCCGACTGCAGCGTTGACAGGTCGAATGGATAGGGTGGTGGTTGCTGGATGGTCTGAGTTTCGATGTTTGCGACTTCTAGGAGGGCGTTCTTACAGTCGACTGAGATTTGTGTCGCTTCCGCTAATGTGGGAACCTTCTCTTTTGTGTATTCGAGAGGATATGTTTGGCCCTGATGTTGGATCGTTGCGTCGATGGTCCAGAAGGGAGTGGGTGTGAAGCATTGGATCTCTTCTTCTCTTTGAACGACGAATTTCAGCGTGGGACCTTGGACTCGGCCTGATGAGAGCGTCGAGTAGCCCCGGTTCTGCTTTAGGGCGGATTCTGTTAGGAGTCGGCTGAGATTGATTCCATAGAGCCAGTCCAGCTCGTGCCTGCATCGGCCTGCCTCGACCTGGGAATAATCCAGTTGCGGAAGAGCTGTGCCGTAGGCGGTCTGAAGCTCCTTCTCAGTCATCGTGCTGAACTTCATCCGTTGAGCCTTCGCGTGGGCACCACTGCACGCGTATCGGAGGATCGTGTATCCGATCAGCGATCCTTCGGGGTCATAGTCGCAGCCATTGATGAAACGGTCTGCGTTTCTAGCCAGAGAACTGATGGTCTGGATCCATCGATTGAGCCTGGCGGATTTCTTGTCGATGAGATGTTTTGGCTCCCATCTGTAGTCCCAGATAGGATAGTAGCGATGGGGAGTGCGGCCTTTAGAGTCGATGGAGTAGAGGTGGCCGAGCGCTGAACAGACGATTATAGTCTCTTGTCTGCGCCTAGCCTCGTAGTATGGGACGCCGCGCGCATTGATCTTGTGTGGGTCGCCGTCTTCGTCGAGGGCCCGTGCTACGCGAGCGGCGGCGTCCGGTTTCTCGCAGACGATGAGAGTCTGTATCACTTCCACCTCGACGGATTCTCCAGCAAGAAACTGGCGATTTCCTTGGCCTTCAAGCCCGTCTGAGGAAGCTTCTGAACCTGCTCGAGAAAACCAGGGACCCTTGGGCTTCCGTAGGCGACCGTCCACGTGCTGAAGGCTCGTTTGATATTCTCAAAGGCGCGCTGGTGAGAAGCACAGTAGCCAGCCCCTGCCACGTCAATTTCTTCATGGCACAACGGACAAGTCATGGAGAGGGGGCTCGGTCGCGCGTGATCCGAGAGGACCGCTCTTTGAAATAAGAATTCTTGCTTTTTTTCGTCTCTGTCGTTTTTCGAGTTTTGGAGATTATTGTTACGATTTTTTGGAGGGAGGTGAGTGTAAGTAACGAGCCTCGATTAGACGATGCGATTGTATTCTGCGATCCCCATCTTCTCTAGACGCGTCTTCTCGGACACGTGAGTCAGGAGAGTTTCTTGAGGGCGCGCAGTACATTTAGCGTGATCCGTGGATTACGCTCGCCAACCTTGCCTAGGTGATGATAGATTTCCGGGATAACGGCCGCGTTCTCACGCCTCGCCTCGTGCCAAGCGCCCGTTGCTGGGTCTTTCACATAGTTCCATTGAAGGGCATTGACGTACGTGCTCTCCATTGGCCATGTACCATCCGCGAGCTGTTTCTGTTGAATAAGCTGGAGAGCATCTGAGACACGCTCATCACCGTCGTATCCGAGATCTGCTAGAACTCGCAGGCCATGGAGGATATCGTAGAAGTAGAAGAGTGGGAAGTGAAGCCTTGTCCACTCCTCGTCGATTACCTTGCCGGTCCGGTCGGACTTGTAGAGTCGATGCTTGAGCATGAACTCAGCAGCTCTCTCAACAACCTCCTTCGATCCTTTCGGCCAAAGGCTCCGGTCGAGTGCAGAGAATGCCCAGAGCGGCTCTATAGTCGACATGAACGAGCTGTGATTAATCTTTACACCCCACCCTCCAAACTCACAGTTCCATCCTCCATCGGGAAGCTGGGTCTCGACAAGAAACTCGAACATTGAACGGACGCGCGAGTCGCGTCCATAACCGAAAACGGTGAGGGTCCTCGCCATGTTACCAGTGACGCACGGTTCCCAGAGAAGACCGTAGGACTCAGGCAACCTGCAACGACAGATGGATGATTCGGGATAATTCCAACCTCACCTAGAAGGATTAGGTTCCACACCGTGGAACTCCGCTTCGGCCAAGCAATCCTCCGGAAAGGCCCAATACCCTCTTGGGTTTTGTTTGGCTAGGAGGCTGGCGACCGGAGCCCATTCAGCAATCTCGCTCTGAACTCTTGAAGCATTAGAATCAGAAACTGACGTGCCCTCAAGATCTCTGAGAGCGCCATACCGGATGGCAGGGATCTCGTGAGTAAGCAACCAATCTTCCGCATTGTCAACAGAGACCTTGGAGGAAAGCACGAGTCATGATGAGAAATACAGTGCTATTCAAGGTTCTCTGAAGGGAATGGGAACTGTGGACCAAGGTTAGCGAAACGGCATGATTGAGAGCAATTTGTCTCTAGACACCGAATGATATTTCAACAAGCACGCGCAAACAAACAATATTGGAAGTCCTATCGAAATGCCCGCCAGTCAAAAGAGGCCTAGTTGGCAGAAGAAACGGACTGTCCAGACCGTGCGCAAGCGGCAGAGCCGAGGAAAAATATACCTAGTCGCGGCCATCATTATTATCCTCACAATCGGCGTGGGCTTGTATGTCTATGTTTCTTCACAGGCTTCGAGTAGTCTCCCTCCTGTCGTCTACGCCAAACTCAATACTTCCGATGGCACGATAGAAGTCGAACTCTACTACAATGCGACCCCTAAGACCGTTGCTAACTTTGTGAGCCTCGCAAACTCTGGCTTTTACACCAACCTGGTCTGGCATAGAATCAGTAAGGTCGACCCATTTGTCATTCAGACCGGAGATCCGAACACAAAAGATGGAATAGGTAATAACACGAATTGGGGATCAGGAGGATCACCGCAGACCGTTCCGCTCGAAATTGTTAGCTCTCTACACAACTACGCGGGATACTTAGGTATGGCTCGAGGAATGGACCTGAACAGCGGAAGCTCTCAGTTTTACATCAACATGGCGGACAACACCGATCTTGATACGGGTTACACAGTTTTTGGGAAGGTGATCACGGGAATGTCGGCCGCCACTGCAATTTGGAATACGCCAACATACTCAAGCGAGCAACCAACCACACTGGTTTTCTTGACAAGCGTCACTATTTCCGATAATCCCTGATTTCTCGAAGGAAAACTGTAAGGGTCTCATGTCGGATTCTAACTGAAGTACGCTCGCTATGGATGATACGCCATCCTAACGCGACCTGTTTATTTTAACAGGATAGACGCAATTTTAACGGATTGTAATCGACTATTCTTCGTGCTCGTGGTATTCATCAGAAAGCGTTTTAACCCTATTACCGTAAAAACGTCGGCCGGTAGATTTCGGTAATGCCTGACAAAAGAGCGGTATTGATCATCGTTGATGGAATGGGCGACCGGCCCCTGATCGATCACGATTACAAGACACCTCTAGAGTACGCCAACACGCCTAACATGGACAGATTAGCCAAAGGCGGATTAGTCGGATCACTAGATCCTATCTCTCCTGGAGTAAGACCTGGCAGCGACGTCGCAAATCTGGCGCTGCTAGGCTACGATCCGGCTAGGTACTACACAGGACGCGGAGCACTTGAAGCACTGGGCGCAGGCATTGACCTAAGACCCAACGATGTCGCATTCCGCGTCAACTTCGCGACTGTCGATGATGACTTCCGCGTGGAAGACAGACGGGCCGGCAGGATTCGCAAGGGCGCATCGAAACTAGCAAAGTCTGTTAGCGAGATCAAGGTCGAGAGTACAACGGGAGTCAAGACCATCTTCAAGCCAACAGTCGAACACCGCGCGGTTCTCGTACTGAGAGGTGAGAAATTGTCTCGGCATGTTACTGACACTGATCCTGGAGCGGAAGGGTTGAAGCTTGTTATTTCCAGAGCTACCGATGGATCGGATGAAGCGAAGAGAACAGCGGCAGCTGTCAACGAGTTCGTCAAGAGATCACACGAAGTCCTGAGAGACCATCCGCTAAATCAAGAGAGAGCAAACGACGGAGAGAAACCCGCCAACATTATCTTGACCCGTGGTGCAGGGACCAGTCCCTCACTTCCCAGCTTCAAGTCAATGTACGATCTGCGCGGCGCTTGTATTTCCGGAACAGCGATGATCAAAGGAATAGCCAGCGCAGCCGCCATTGACGTGATCGATGTCAGAGGAGCAACTGGCAGCATAAAGACAGATTACGAGGCTAAAGCAAAAGCTGTGATAGAAGGGGCCAAGGACAAGAACTTTGTCGTGGTGCACGTAAAGGCTCCAGACATCGCGGGGCATGATGCAGACTTCAAGGGCAAAGTCCGGGCGCTCGAAGACGTCGACGCACTAGTGGGCCACGTCATAGACGAGGTAGACATAGGCGCTAACTATGTCGCGCTCACAAGCGATCACGCGACACCTGTCGGATACGGATACCACACGGGCGATCCTGTCCCGTTAGTTATCGGGGGACCTGACGTTCCAGCAAGCAGGGTCCTCAAGCTCAGCGAAGCCAGCGCAAGCCGTGGAAACATAGGACGAATACGAGGAATAGACTTGATGCCGGTCCTCACGGACCTAATGGGTAGAAGCCGGCTATACGGATCGTAGAGATTCGGAGACGCGGCCGCCTATCGAGTGCACTTGGGCTTCGGACGGATGGTTCTTACTTTTTTGCGTATGCTTTGGCGCGAATACCTTAACTTGCTATCCAAGACTACCATCGCATAGAGAAAACTCATGCAAGTGATCCCGGGACGCCAGAGGCCAGAGGGGGTAACCATACTAGGAGTATTGTCGATACTTGGGGGAATAGCGGGGGTTGTGGCAGGAGGAGCGCTCATGCTTGCGGCCCTTGTTGTGGGGACCATAACATCACCTCTGAAGGACTTTCTAACCTCTCAAGGCTACCCCCAACTTGTCTCCTACGTAACGACAAGCAACGTAGGAGCTATTCTCGGAATTCTTGGAGTGTTCTCCCTCCTGGTTGGCATATTTTGGGTCGCCGTGGGCTTTGGTGCTCTCCGTGGAAGGGGATGGGCCTGGACGGTCGGCATCATCGTCCTGGTTCTGTCGATCATCAACTCTATTATCCAGGTGGCGTTTGGAAACATCGCAAGTGTTGCCGGCCTCGCAATTGATCTGGGAATTATCTATTACCTCACGAGACCGAAAGTGAGAGCTTTCTTCGGCAAAACACTCGCCCCAGCTTGGCAGCCAAAATCCGCGCCCTAGTGCGTAAGATAATCAACCACGTCTCGGCAAGGCAAGGTTGTTTAGCTCGTCGAAGGTTATCGCACCCTCGATGAGGCTCTCATAGGTTCCTGTCTCCAGCACTTCCTGAGCGGCACGCTTCAAGAGCCCCATAGCAGCATAAGAAGCGCTGGGACCGAAGCTTACGCGAGCAACACCAAGCCTCTCTAGCTCGTCAACAGACGGCAGGCCCTTTCTCACCATGACGTTCACTGGAAAGTCCAGTGCCTGCACGAAGACGCGGATTGATGCCGGGTCGAACAGACCCATCGGATAGACACAATCGGCACCCGCATCTCTGTAAGCCGTAGCTCGACGAATTGCTTCCTTAAGACGAGCACCTTCCTCACCCGACGCAAATCTGAACGCGTCGGTCCTGGCATTAATCACGACGGGGATGCCCGTCGTCTGACCCAACTTCTTAATCCCCTTCAACTTCTCGACCTGTGTCTCAATTGGAAACAGTTTCTTGGTCGCGTGAGCAAAATCCTCGATGTTGATTCCAATTGCGCCAGCCTTCAGAACCTCTCGCACCGTGGCCAAGACCTCTTTCGGAGTAGTCCCGAAGCCAGCTACAAGATCCGCGGAGAGCGGAACCGACAAAATGCGACTTATCCTTCCAACGGCCGACATGTACTCATCTCTGCTGATCACCTGGCCGTCAGGGTAGCCCAGGGAGACCATCAACCCAGCGCTCGACGTCGCTACCGCGGGAAATCCTGCGTCCTCAAACACTCGTGCACTCGGCACATCCCAGGCGTTCGGAAGAATCAGGATCTGTCTCCCATGATGGAGCGCGCGAAAACCCTCGGCCTTGTCCCTCTGGGATCGCAACTTGATGGCAGACGGATTCTTAGTCATGAGCCGTGTTCAGGAAGCTTGACACTATCCACTATTTGACGTGATGCCCTAGCTGGGTCCTTGGAGCCAGTAATCCAGCCTCCAACAATAATCAGCTTCACTCCAGACCTGACGAGTGCCTTTGCGCTGTTCGGGTTCACCCCTCCTGCAACTGCAACGGGAATCCGAAGGGTTCTGGCCATTTCTCGTAGGTTTCGGTCTAGTCCCAGTCTGGAATGGAGGGCTCTCTGTGCGTCTATTCCCATGTGTACGCAGACAATGTCAACACCCAAGCTCTGAAGTTGCCGCGCCCTCTTTCGAGGATTTGGAGACATCAAGAGGTCAGCCATCAGCAACCCGTCATGGCGAACAGCGGTCTGGACCGAATCGCGAATCGTTCTTTCATGTGCTAGGCCGGAAATGGACACAACCTTTGCTCCAGCCTCGAAGGCCATCTCAGTTTCAATCCTGCCAGCGTCGAGAGTCTTCATATCAGCCACAACCTTTCTAGCATGAAAAGTTCGGCTTAAGGCTCGAACAGCTCTCATTCCCTCGCTCTTGATAAGCGGAGTTCCAGCTTCAAGCCATTCCACACCTTCAGAAGCGGCAGCTCTAGCTATTCGCAGTGCATCCTTCAACCTGACCAGGTCCAAGGCAACCTGGATCTGAGGCCACGACTCTTCCATCTGCGACCCTAGCTGACCGTTCGACATAGGAATATCACTGGTTGATGTCGTTTCCGACGTCTGCTACTGCTCAGGTCCTTGAACGGGAACATCAGGATTAGATTGTTCGCTCGCAAATGCCCATCGATCGAGAGTGTCAAAAGTACAAGACAAAGAGTCTACTTTGCTCAACAACCTATCGGATAGGGAAATAGCGAACGAGCTAGATTCACGTCTTAGAGATCTTGAGAAGAACATTGCAGTCGCCCGCGAATTCATAAAGTTGGCCGATGAGAGCTACTCTGAGCTACGTCACAAATGGAATCTGCTAAGCGAAGAGGTCCGGAATAAGCCTCAGACACATGAGACAGACCATCCGACTCTACCAGATGGGAAAGCAGAGATTCGGCCACGGAAAAAGGACCACTCCAAGACCAGAGACAAGACTGTGACTGAGCCGGATGAAACCGCGACTCCCAGTTCTGCTGTTATCCCAACGAAGCCCGAGGGCCCTGCGCAACACAAGTCTGCGAAGCAACGCAAGAAAGATTCTGAGGTTTCCCACGAGGATATCGATTCCCTTGTTCAAAAGAAGCCCTCACAAGTATATCGGGACCCTGGCCGAAGGCGCGCGAAAAACTAGCGGGCGCAACTAAGAATCTCTCTCCCTTCAATTCTAAGGACCGGGCCTAAAGTACTCCCGACGAACGTAGACGACGACCGAGAGATGCCCCAACTCGACAGAGGTTGTATTATTAGTTAATCCGTTGCATTAGCGAGATGAAGTAGCCCGCAGTGTGGTCCCGATGCGGAAATAGTCGGCGACAATCAGTCAAACCCTTCAAGCCTGGCGACCCGTACTCCCCTAGGATCGGGCATATCTCGAAGTCTGCATGCGACTTCAGAAACGTTGAGATGACTTGCTCATTCTCCTCCACTGCTATGCTACAAGTACAATACAGGATCCGACCTTCCTCGGCAACTAGCGGAGTGGCAGAGTCCATGAATTGCTGTTGGAGAGTGGCGTAACGCTCTAGAGATTTGGGAGATAAATGCCACTTCATACGTGGATTCCTGTCGAAGACCCCTGTCCCGGTACAGGGCGGATCGATGATTATTAGGTCGAATGCCCCGTGGACAGCGAGCCTCGCCGCGTCGCTAATTACAGGTTCGGCTATCTTTACTCCCAGCCTCGAAGTTTCACGCTTCCAAGCCTCCATTCTACTCTGAGAGTAATCTACTGAAACAATCTTGCCCCGATTCTTCATGAACTGGGCAAGGGTTGCGGTCTTTGCCCCCGGCGCCGCGCATAAGTCTAGAACAGTCTCGCCGGGCTCGGGACCTCCAGCCTTAACGGCTAGATAGGAGGCGAAATCTTGCATTTGGAACAAACCTTGCGAAAAGAATGCGGAAAATTCGGACGGGGAACCATCAAGGAGGTACACGCTAGGATCTGACGGGACCTTAGTGAGCTTTCCGGCCAGTCGCTTCGCCTGAGCCGGAAGGGTCGTTCTGCCTCGATTCATCAGAGGATTTACTCGAATGTATCTCGGTCTGGAGTCCGTCGACAGTAGTTTGATAGCTTC